>DAIMKE010000078.1:0-8786 GCA_036721875.1 Bradyrhizobium sp.
AAGCCGCATGTGAAGATCCTCTCCGACGGCTGGACCGCGGTGACGCGCGACCGCTCGCTGTCGGCGCAGTTCGAGCATTCGGTCGGCGTGACCGCAACCGGCGTCGAGATCTTCACGCTGTCGCAGCGCCATGGCGAGAAGCCGTTCGTTGCGGCCTGACCCGAAGCGCCAGATCGTCACGGCGGTCGCGGACGCCTGACCGCAATCTGATCGAGCCGGCGCCTTTCATCAGGCACTCCGCACTTTAGAGTTGCAAAAGCGCGCCGGCACGGCATGGTGACGGCCGATGCCCGCCAAGACCAGTAATTCCCCGGATCAATCCGCCGATACGCCGCATTATCACGGCCACCGCGAACGGCTGCGCGAGCGCTTCCATGCGGCCGGGCCGGAAGCGCTGAGCGATTACGAGTTGCTGGAGATGGCGCTATTCCCGGCCCTGCCCCGCCGCGACACCAAGCCGCTGGCGAAGGCGCTGCTGAACAAATTTGGCTCATTCGCCGAAGTCATCCATGCCCCCGTCGCGCGCTTGCGCGAGGTGGACGGGGTCGGCGAGGCCTCGATCAATCAGATCAAGCTGCTGGCGGCCGCGGCTCACCGCGTCGCGAAAGGCGAGATCAGGCGCAAGATCGCGCTTTCGTCGTGGAACGACGTGATCGAGTATTGCCGGGCCGGCATGGCGTTTGCCGACAGAGAGCAGTTTCGCCTGCTGTTTCTCGACAAGCGCAACCAGCTGATTGCCGACGAGATCCAGCAGACCGGCACCGTCGACCACACGCCCGTCTATCCGCGCGAGGTGATCAAGCGCGCGCTCGAACTGTCGGCGACCGCGCTGATCCTGGTGCATAACCACCCCTCCGGCGATCCGACGCCTTCGCAGGCCGACATCCAGATGACCAAAGCGATCGTCGACATCGCCACGCCACTCGGCATTTCCGTGCACGACCACATCATCGTCGGAAGGAACGGCCATGCGAGCTTGAAGGGGATGCGGCTGATCTAGGCATCACCGCAGCCAGCGTGACGCGACCTAATACGCAATCGTCGACCGCACGCCGAATATCGCACCGTTCCTGATCGGTGTCTCCGGCCGGTCGGGATCGGAGATGTGGCCGCCCGGGTGAGTCACGTACTCGAATGTGGGCTGCACGGTCCAGCCGGGTTTGATCTGGGCCTGGTAGCTCAGCTCGATCGTCATCTCGTAGTTGCGGACGGGCTGTCCATTGCCGGAGTGAAAGATCACGTCACGATCGAAGGCCCGCACGCGGTTGGCAATGTTGCCGTGGATGAAGCTCGCGCCGAACCTGTCATTGGGGCGGCTCGGGATCATGCCGGAAAAGACGATGCCGCCATCGAGGAAGAAGTTGATGTGGCTGCTGTCCGAGGGGCTGGCCGCAATCCGGCTGAAGACGCCGACACCGCTGTCGGGGCCGCCGCCCGCTGGCCGGTAGAGCTGCTGATCGATGACGCCATAGATACCGCTATTGCCGCGGATCCGGCGGGCAATGCCGTTGCTCAGGGGATCGGCAAGCGACACTCCATCCGTGCCGAACCTGTGATCGTGGAATTGTCCGAAATGATGCCAGCCGCCGAGCCGGTAGATTCCTGCCAGCCCGCTGTCGTCCTGCCCCTGATTGCGGCGGTACTGAACTTCTGCCATCAGCAACGGAGGATCGTTGATCCTGAAATTGGTTCCCGTGGTGTTGACCGTTCCCTGTTCGCCGGGATCGCCGTTGAACACGGCGACGAGGGCGGACCACTGCTTGTCGGGATCGAACCTCCAGCGTACGCCGGGCGTCGCGAGAGGATAGGCCGGTCCGCCGCTGGGCAGGTTGGCGCCGGTGATCGTGGGCCAATCGCTGCTTAGAAACATCCTGCTGTATTCGCTGATGAAGAATTCCGCGTCGGCGGCAAGCTGGCCGAAGCGGAAGCCGAACCGATCGTCGAACAGCTTTTGCTCCAGCCACAGTTCGGAAAGGCGCGTCGAAGGAACGGCCTCGATGTTGCTGATCGTGATCAGGCTGTTGAAATGCTCGGCGCGCATTCCGGATGTACGATGAATCTGAAAAGCGTTGCCGAAGAAGCTCAGGCCCTGCCATCCGGCAAACTTGCCGAAGTCGATGGCGGTGAACGCTTCCAGCTTGCCCTGATACAGGCTGCCACGGCGGATGCCGCCGGACACGTTGCCGAGCGCTTCGCCGGTGTAAATCAGCCCATAGGTGATCCCATGCTGGGCGAGCCATTTCCGCGTGCCGGTCGGATCGCCGTTGTCGGGCATACTGGTCGCGATCGACACCGGCGGAATGCCATCGACAACATTCGTTTCCGCTATCGCCGGCCCGGCCATCACGATCGCCGCGAGGACGGAAACATTCAGCCTCAACTTACCCACTTGAAGGCAACCCTTACTGCTATTGCAACTCAATCGCATCACGAGCGCAATCTTGTCTTGCGAATAATTCGCATTTGCAAAATGTCAGAAGGTTCCCTATACGTCAAGCCAGTTGCGAATTGATTGCAATTAGAGAATGTTCGCAGGCCGCGGCGGGCAGCCGAGGCGGCACGGACGACACAGGAGAGTTGAGGAATGTTCGATCGGGGCAGGCGCGTCGTTCTTGCGACCTTTGCGGCAACTGCGGTGCTGGGGATGATGACGCAGGCAGCGTTTGCCCAAGCCAAATTCAAGGCCGTCACGACCTTCACGGTCATCGCCGACATGGCGCGGAATGTTGCCGGTGACGCGGCTACCGTGGAGTCGATTACCAAGCCGGATGCCGAGATTCATAACTATCAGCCGACGCCCGGTGACATCCTGAAGGCGCAGGAGGCGAATCTCGTGCTCTGGAACGGGCTCAATCTCGAAGTCTGGTTCGAGAAGTTCTTCCAGCGCCTCAAGGGCGTCCCGGGCGTCGTCGTCTCCCAGGGAGTCGAGCCGATGGGAATCGCGGAGGGGCCCTACAAAGGCAAGCCCAACCCGCATGCCTGGATGTCGCCGAGCGCGGCGCTGATCTACGTCGACAATATCCGGGACGCTTTCGTGAAGTACGATCCGAACAACGCAGCGACCTACAAGGCAAATGCCGAGGCCTACAAGCAGAAGATTTCAGCGGCGATCGCGCCGATCCAGACGAGGCTCGCGGCGATTTCGCCCGAGCGCCGATGGCTGGTGTCGAGCGAGGGCGCCTTCAGCTACCTCGCCCGCGACTTCGGCCTGAAGGAACTCTATCTCTGGCCGATCAACGCGGACCAGCAGGGCACGCCGCAGCAGGTGCGCAAGGTGATCGATGCGGTGCGCGCCAACAAGATCGCTGTCGTGTTTTCCGAAAGCACCATCTCGCCTGACCCGGCCAAGCAGGTTGCCCGCGAGACCGGGGCCAAATATGGTGGCGTTCTCTATGTGGACTCGCTCAGCGCCGCCGATGGCAAGGTTCCGACCTATATCGATCTCCTGCGGGTGACGTCCGAGACGATTGCAAACGGCCTCGCACAGTGAACGCGATGATCGACACGTTCCTCAATCCCGCGTCCCCGGATGCGGGATCCGGACTCTCAGTCAGAAACGCGACCGTCACCTACCGCAACGGTCACACCGCCTTGCGCGATGCAACTTTCAGAATCAATGCGGGCACCATCACCGCGCTCGTGGGCGTGAACGGCAGCGGCAAGTCCACGCTTTTCAAGGCGATCATGGGGTTCGTCGGCCTCGCGGCGGGCGAGATCACGATTCTCGGCCAACCCGTCACTGCCGCATTGAAAAAGAACATCGTCGCCTATGTGCCGCAGAGCGAGGAGATCGACTGGAACTTCCCGGTTCTGGTCGAGGACGTGGTGATGATGGGCCGCTATGGCCACATGAACATGATGCGCATTGCCAGGGCTGCGGATCATGAAGCCGTCGCCGCAGCGCTCGAGCGCGTCGGCATGAGCGATTTCCGCAAGCGCCAGATCGGCGAGCTCTCCGGCGGCCAGAAGAAGCGTGTGTTCCTCGCCCGCGCGCTCGCCCAGGACGGGCGGGTGATTTTGCTCGACGAACCCTTCACCGGCGTCGACGTCAATACCGAGGACGCCATCGTCAAGCTGCTGCGCTCGCTGCGCGATGAAGGCCGTGTGATGCTGGTCTCCACGCATAATCTCGGCAGCGTGCCGGAGTTCTGCGATCGCACCGTGCTGTTGAACCGCACCGTGCTCGCCTATGGACCCACGGTCGAGATTTTCACCCAGGCGAACCTGGAGAAGACATTTGGCGGCGTGTTGCGGCATTTCGTGCTGAACGAAGGCGAAGGCGGCCAGCCGCGCGCGCTCGACGTGATCACCGACGACGAACGGGCGGTGATCTTTCGGGACGGGAAGGCGGCCAGGCACGAACCGACGCCGGACGATCGGGACCGCGGCTAGTGTCCACGCTGATCGAACCTTTCACCTACGGGTACATGGTCAACGCTATGTGGGTGTCCGCGCTGGTCGGCGGAGTCTGCGCATTCCTCTCCGCCTATCTGATGCTGAAGGGCTGGTCGCTGATCGGCGACGCGCTTTCGCACGCCATCGTGCCCGGTGTCGCCGGCGCCTACATGCTCGGCCTGCCTTTTTCCATCGGCGCCTTCTTCTCGGGCGGCCTCGCGGCAGCGGCGATGCTTTTCCTCAACCAGCGTACCAAGCTGAAGGAAGACGCCATCATCGGGCTGATCTTTTCTTCCTTCTTCGGCCTCGGGCTTTTCATGGTGTCGCTTTCGCCGACCTCGGTGAACATTCAGACCATTGTGCTCGGCAACATCCTGGCGATCACCCCGGAAGACACCCTGCAGCTCGCCATCATCGGCTTCGTCTCGTTCGCCGTTCTCATCGTCAAATGGAAGGACCTGATGGTCACCTTCTTCGACGAGACCCACGCGCGCTCGATCGGGCTCAACCCAACCGCCCTCAAGATCATGTTCTTCACGCTGCTGTCGGCCTCGACGGTCGCGGCGCTGCAGACGGTCGGCGCCTTCCTCGTCATCTGCATGGTGGTGACGCCGGGCGCGACCGCCTATCTCCTGACCGACCGCTTCCCTCGCCTGCTCGTGATCAGCGTTGCGATCGGATCCACGACGAGCTTCGCCGGCGCCTATGCAAGCTATTTCCTGGATGGCGCGACAGGTGGAATCATCGTCGTCCTGCAGACGCTGGTCTTCCTCGCGGCGTTTTTCCTCGCCCCCAGGCACGGCATGCTGGCGGCCCGCCGCCGGGCGGCACAGGCGCTGGATACCGGCTCATGACGCTACTCGATACACTGCTCCAGCCGTTCCAGTTCGAGTTCATGCGCTATGCGCTGATCATTTCGGTGCTGGTGGCGATCCCTACGGCGCTCCTTTCGTGCTTTCTTGTCCTCAAGGGCTGGTCGCTGATGGGTGACGCGATCTCGCACGCGGTTTTTCCCGGCGTCGTGATCGCCTACATCGTCGGATTTCCCTATGCGGTGGGCGCTTTCGCGGCCGGCATGATCTGCGCGCTGGCGACCGGCTTCCTGAAGGAGAACAGCCGCATCAAGCAGGACACGGTGATGGGGATCGTATTCTCCGGCATGTTCGGGCTGGGGCTCGTGCTCTACGTCAAGATCCAGAGCGAGGTGCATCTCGATCACATCCTGTTTGGCGACATCCTTGGCGTAGGTCTCCGCGATATCGTCGAAACCGGGATCATCGCGGCCATTGCGTCCGGCGTCATCGTCGTCAAATGGCGGGACCTGCTCCTGCACGCATTCGATCCGGCGCAGGCGAGAGCAATCGGACTGCCGGTTCGTCTCCTGCACTACGGCTTGCTGGCGATCCTTTCCCTGACCATCGTCGGCGCCCTGAAGGCCGTCGGCATCATCCTCGCCATCGCGATGCTGATTGCACCGGGAGCCGTCGCCTTCCTGGTGACGCGCAAGTTCAGCGCCATGCTGGTGGTCGCCGTCATCGTCGCGGTGATTGCATCCTTCCTCGGCGTGTATCTTTCTTTCTTCATCGACAGCGCGCCGGCGCCGACGATCGTGCTGCTGATGACTATCGCCTTCATTGCCGCCTTCGTCCTGGTCACGAGCAGGGCGGCAAGGCTGCAGGGACGCGAAGCGGCTCTGGCCGTGGACTCCAACGATCCCGGAACCGGTCAGTCGCGGATGTGAAGCGCCATTTGCGCCGTCGCGTCTGCCTCGGCAGCGCGACGCTTCAACAATTCCTGTTCGCGTTTGTTGCCGGCAAGCCGGGATGCAGCCTCGAACGCCGCGCGGGCTTCCTCAGAACGTCCGAGCTTGCCGAGCAGGTCGCCGCGGACGCTTTCAAGCAAATGGTAGTTCTTCAGCGCGGGCTCGTGCACCAGTCGGTCCACGATCGCAAGCGCGGCCGAGGGACCTTCGGCCATGCCGACCGCAACCGCGCGGTTGAGCTCGATGATCGGCGAGCGCACCAGCGAGGCCAGTTCAGCATAAAGCCCCGCAATCTGTTGCCAGTCGGTCTCGTCGGGTACGGCGGCCCTGGCGTGACAGGCGACGATCGCCGCCTGCAGCGCGTAGAATCCGCGTCCGCCGCCGAGCTCATGCGCCCGCGCCAGCGCCAGCAGGCCACGGCGGATCTGAAGCTGGTCCCAGCGCGCGCGGTCCTGGTCCATCAGCAGAATGGGATCACCCGTAGCGTCGGTTCGCGCGGCGATGCGCGAGGCGTTCAGCTCCATCAGCGCCAGCAGGCCATGCGCTTCGGCCTCCTGCGGCGCGATCGCTGTCAGCACGCGGCCCATGCGCAGCGCGTCGTGGCAGAGCTGCGGCCGCAGCCATTCGTCGCCGCGCGCCGCCGTGTAGCCTTCGTTGAAGATGAGGTAGACGACCTCCAGCACCGAGGCCAGCCGTTCCGAAAGCGCCTCGCCGCGCGGGGTTTCATAGGCGAGCCCGGATTCCGAAAGCGCCCGCTTCGCCCGCACGATGCGCTGGGCAATGGTCGCCTCCGGCTGCAGGAAGGCGCGCGCGATCTCTTCGGTGGTCAGGCCGCAGATCATGCGAAGCGCAAGCGCGGCGCGCGCCTCGCGCGACAATCGCGGATGGCACGCTGTAAAGATCAGCCGCAGCAACTCATCGCCGATATCATCATCGAGCGCGGCATCCGGATCGGGCATCGTCTGCTGCTCCTGCTCGATGTCGCGTATCAGCATCTCGTGCTTGCGATCGAGCATGCGGCGGCGGCGCAATTGATCGAGCGCGCGGCGCTTGGCCGTCGCCATCAGCCACGCGCCGGGTTTTTGGGGAATGCCGATGGCGGGCCAGTGTTCGAGCGCCGCCACCAACGCTTCCTGCGTCAGATCCTCGGCCAGCGGCACATCGCGCAGCATGCGCGACAGTCCGGTGATCAGGCGCGGCTGTTCGATGCGCCAGACGGCGAGAATGGTGCTGTTGATGTCGGCGGCCGTCATCGCCGCCGACTGGATTTATGGAAAGCTCGCATCAGGCGTGCGCGCGCACGCCGACCTCGCAGGCGCCGTCCATCCCCGGCGTCGCGAAGGCGCGAACCTCGCAGGTTCCCTCCCAGCCCGGCATGTGCTCGAGGTGGAGCTGCATGAACTCCCGGGCGGCAGCCACCGCCTCTGCCTGGTCACGGAGCTCGAAAATGGCATAGCCGCCGATCAGTTCCTTGGTCTCGACGAACGGCCCGTCGACCACGCTGAGCTTGCCGTCGGTGATCTTCACCTGCGCGCCGGTCATGGCGATCGGCAGCAGCCCGCCGGTATCGAGCATGCGGCCGGCCTTGATCTCCCGCTCGGCCAGCTTTCCCATCGCCTCCATCAGCGCCGGCGACGGACCCCGATCAGGCTGGGGCGAGGTAACGATATACATGAAACGCATGGCAAAACTCCCGTTGAGGCGAGCCGCAGCGGAAATCGCCGCAAAACTGTCTCGCTATGGCAGACGACGAACGGCAACGCAGGGGATCGACAGGCGCCCTCGAAATATTTTGAGACTTGAAGTTTGCCGGCCGTCGCCGGACGCTACTGCGACCGGATCAGGATCAGCGGATCGGCGGTATCGGGCACCCGCCGCCATTGCGCATTGTCGTCGGCCTCGAACTGCCAGGTCTGGCCCGCGGCCGACATCAGGATGATCTGCCCGCGTTCGAGCCGCCACTGGTTCGGCGCGAAGGCCGCGACCGCGGGATCGCATTTCGGCTTCAGGAACACCTGGAAATTATCGCCTGATGCTTCGGTATTTGTCAGCGTCAGGCCGCAGATCGTCTGGCCTTTGCCGCGGACCATCTGCCAGTCGCCGATCATCTGGTCCATCGACTTGGCGAGCGAGCGGGCGGCGGCGAGGTTCTGCAGGATGTAGACCCCCTCGCCGGTTCGCAGGCCCTCGAAGATGCCGCTCTCGACTTCGGTGAAGTCGATCACCGGCTGGCCTGCGGCGTCCTGCATCCGCACGATATCCAGCCCCTTGATACTCCAGGCGGTGATATCCTTGGTGAACGGCAACGCCTTCACACAGCCGGGCTCGAGTTCAAGCTTCAGTCCCTGCGCCGTCGAATCCTCTTTCATGGTCACGACGCAGGTCTTGCTGCGATCGGTCGTGGCGAGTTCCCACTGCCCGATCATCTCCTTCTTCAGCGCAGACGTATCCTGGGCCCCGGCCGGTGACGCCAGCGCGAGTAGCGCAGACAGCGCCAGGCACAGGCGCCGGGGCGACATCAGCGACCCTTCACCGGGGTTTCCGCGACAGGCGTCAGCGGCGGCTTGCCGGCAAACCAGTTCTTCAGATTGTCGACGACGAGCTGATCCATGGCGTTACGGGTTACCAC
>DAIMKE010000078.1:8796-11872 GCA_036721875.1 Bradyrhizobium sp.
AGCCGATATGTGGCAGCAGCACGACATTTTGCATGGATTTCAGCTCGTCCGGTACGTTCGGCTCATTGGCGAACACGTCGAGCCCCGCCGCCAGGATGGTGCCGGACTTCAGCGCCGTGACCAGCGCCGGCTCGTCGACGACGGAGCCGCGCGCGACGTTGATCAGCACGCCACGCGGCCCGAGCGCCTTCAGCACGTCGGCATTGATCATCTTCGCGGTGGCAGCCCCGCCCGGCACGATCACGATCAGCGTATCGACGGCCTTCGCCATCTCCATCAGATCGGGAAAATGCTGGTAGGAGACGGCCGTGGACGGCTTGCGCGAATGGTAGCACACCGGCACGCGCGAGGCTTCGAGCCGGCGTCCGATCGCCTGACCAATACGGCCCATGCCGACGATGCCGATCTTGCGGTCGCGCAGCGAGCCGGCACTGAGCGGATAGCTCTGCGTCTGCCACAGGCCGGAGCGCAAATAGCGGTCGGCCTTGACGAACTCCCGCAAGGTCGCGATCAAAAGCCCCATCGCGACGTCGGCGACCTCTTCGGTCAGCACGTCCGGCGTGTTGGTGACGACGATGTTGTGCTCGCGCGCGTAAGCGGAATCGACGTGGTCGTAGCCGACGCCGAAGCTGGCGACGATTTCGAGCTTGGGAAAGTGCGACAGCGCTTTGCCGTCGGCGGGCACCGTGTGGTAGGTGACCGCCATGCCGCGGGTTTTCGCCACGACGTCTGGCGTCAGTCGTTCGAGGTCGGCACGGGTTTCCGCCGTATGCAGGACGAACTGGTCCGGGAAGCCATTCTGGAGGATCGGCCTGATCGGTCCGTAGACGAGCAGATCGATCTTTTCGGCCGAATTGTTCGCGGCAGCCATCAGTTTTCCTTTCCAAGCGCGCTCTCGTGCCAGCGCCGTAATACCAGATGCGAAACTAGCGCCAGCAGCCCATAGATGACAATCCCGGCCGCGGACAGCAGCAAAAGCGCCGCAAACATGCGGGGAATGTTGAGGCGATAGCCGGATTCGGCGATCCGGAACGCAAGACCGGAGCCGGCGCCCGCGGCCCCCGCCGCGATTTCGGCGACCACGGCGCCGATCAACGACAGCCCGCCGGCAATCCGCAATCCGCCGAGGATGAACGGCAGCGCCGCCGGCAGTTTCAGGTACCGCAGCGTCTGCAGCCGCGACGCGCCATAGAGCTGAAACAACCCGGCCAGATTGCGGTCGACCGAATTCAGCCCGAGCGTGGTGTTGGACAGCACGGGAAAGAAGGCGACGATCCAGGCGCAGACGATCACGGCGGTCTGTTGCGACAGGTAGATCAGCAGCAGCGGCGCGATCGCGATGACAGGCGTGACCTGCAGAATCACCGCATAGGGAAACAGCGAGTACTCCAGCCATTTCGACTGATTGAACAACAGCGCCAGCGACACGCCGCCAACGGCCGCGGCGACAAAGCCTTGCAGCGTGGTCAGCAGGGTGACGCCGAGCGACTCCGACAGCACCGGCCAGTCGCTGACGAGCGTCCGGAACACGACGACCGGGCTCGGCAGCACATAGGGCTGAATGTCGTTGATGCGGACCACCAGTTCCCAAAGCACGAGGCCCGCGGCGAGCACGGCCACGGGAAGCAGCATGCGACCGATGTTCCCCAGAGAGTTCATGCCGCGGGCTGCCCGGAATAGGACGGCGCCAGCGCGCCGGTGACCTCGCGGCAGTAAGCGGCGTATTCGGCCGACGTCCTGAAATCCTCGCCACGCGGCTCTAGCGTCTCGATGCGGAATTCGCGGCTGAGGCGCCCCGGCCGGGCCGTCATCACGATGACCCGCTGCGACAGATAGACCGACTCGAACACCGAATGGGTGACGAAGATGACCGTCTTGCCCAACGTGCGCCACAGCGCCAGCAGATCGTTGTTGAGCCGAAAGCGCGTGATCTCGTCGAGCGCCGCGAACGGCTCATCCATCAGGAGGATATCCGGGTCGGTGACCAGCGCCCGCGCCAGCGACACCCGCATCTTCATGCCGCCGGACAATTCGCGCGGGTAAGCGTCGGCGAATTCGGAGAGCCCGACCTGCGCCAACGCGTCGCTGACACGGTCGTCCGTTTCGGATGCCGGCGCGTGGGCAAGCCTGAGCGGCAGCCGAACATTGTCGCGTACGCTCGCCCACGGCATCAGCGTGGGCTCCTGGAACACGAAGCCGATCGGGTGCCGCCCCTTCGCTTCGGCCGCCTGATGGGCGACGTCGACCGTGCCTGAACTCGGCGCGGTGAGCCCGGCGATCAGCCGCAGCGCGGTCGATTTGCCGCAGCCCGACGGACCGAGCAGGGTCACGAACTCGCCTCTCGCCACATCGAGATCGAGCGGCCCGAGCGCGGTGACGCCGTTGTCATAAACCTTGGTAGCGCCGAGCAGACGGACCGCGCGGGCGCCGGAGCGCGTATCCATTTCGGGCGAAGCGGGCTCGGCCATGTCAGGTCAGTTCTTCGGCCGCCGATCGAGACCGACGCCCTTGTTGGTGAAGCGCAGCGTGTAGGCCTGGCGGTAATCGATATCGCGGCGAACCACGCCGGCGCGCACCATCTTGTCGAAGAAGCTCGCCATTCGCGCGTCGTTCATGGCGCCGATGCCGTCCTTCAAGGTGTCGCCGGAATCGACGATGCCGTATTCCTTCATCTTGACGACGGAATAGCTGAGCAGTTCGTCGGTCATTTCCGGGTTCATCTTCTTGATCAGCGCATTGCCGGCGGCGTTGTCGCCGTAGAGGTAATTGTACCAGCCGATCGCGGAGGCATCGACGAAGCGCTGCACCAGGTCGGGCTTCTTGTCGGCAATCTCGCGGCGCGTCTCGATCAGGGTGGAATAGGCGTTGAAGCCATAATCGGCGAGCAGGATCACGCCGGGCTTGAAGCTCGCGGCCTTCTCCACGGCGTACGGCTCCGACGTCACGTAACCCTGCATCGCGCTCTGCTTGTTCACGATGAAGGGCTGCGGATTGAAGGTGTAGGGCTTCACCTTGCTCTCGCTGAATCCGTATTCGGATTTCAGCCACTGGAAATAGCTCGCGACACCTTCCTTGG
>DAIMKE010000079.1:0-11866 GCA_036721875.1 Bradyrhizobium sp.
ACCTTGACGCGGCCGTTACCGTTCAGATGCTTGCCATTGAGCGACTTGCCGGCGCCTGACTTCGTCTTGAGTACCTTGCCTTTGGAAGCCGTCGTCTTGGGAGACTTTCCCTTGAGCGCCTTGCCCTCGGGCGAACCGCCATTCAGCTTCAGCGCCTTCTTCGCCTCCCGCTCCGCCTTCGCTTTCAGCTTCGCTTTGGCCTTTGCCTTCTCGCGGGCGAGCTCTTCGGCCTTTTTCAGCGCCTTTCGCTCGGCCTTGGCCTTGAGACGGGCCTTCTCCGCCCTCGCCTCGGCGCGCTGCTTCTTGCGCTTCTTCTCGCAGGCCGCGCATTTGCAGCCGATCGGCTTCAGATAGGCCTTGAAGTAGTCCGTGCCGTAATCGTAGTTGATCTCCTCGCCGGGCTCGATGTTCTTGATGGCGCGGATGATGACTTTGCGCTTGCGCGGCTTGACGTCGGATTCAGCGTTCGGCTTGCAGGCGTGGTTGATGTAGCGCGCGATGTTCTTGCGCACCGAGCCGTCGATGGTCCAGCGGTCGTTCAGCTCAAACAGGTATTTGTTCTCGATCGCGTCGTCTTTTTTCTTCTTCGAATCCAGCAGCCGTCCGAAATAGCGGATAATCTTGCTGCCCTTCTTGATCGGTTTGGTCGCGAAGAGGCCAAGTCCGGTACGGGAACGGCCGACGCGGTAGGGTTTATGCGAGGGAATGGAGGGCATGACGATCGATTTACTGCACGCTCGGGAAACGAGGGAAATTGCGAAGCCGACGTTCTAGGACGATTCCGTGACGATGTCAGGTATTTCGCAGCATTCCGTTGAACCTTCCCCAGCTTGTACGTGTCTGACCACTGAGGTTCCCTTGAGGCTACCTGGATGAAACATTTTTCCAAGATCGGGAGGCCAATAAACCGATGCTGGCCGTGACACGATTGCCGCCGGGGCCGGTCTGCCACGTCGTCTATGTCGATGGCCAGGCCAACCGCAATCCGAACGAACTTGCCCGCGAGGCCGCAGACAAATATGCCCGTGATTTCAACTGCTGCAAGGACGATGTGAAGGTAATTGGCGAACGCGGCCGCGCCTTGGAATTGGCCAGGCGGTGATGCCGGACCGCTCCATGCGTTTCCTGATTCGATAGCGTGCCGGCGTGTTTTTGCCGTATTAACGTCAAAGCTACCGGCTTGAGTGCAATGGTCTTGTTGTCAATCCATGGTATCTAGCGCAGCCTCGAGCGGAGCAGCGATGTACACGAAACTCCTGGCACTCCTCGTTACCGGCCTCGCGCTGTCAGGCTGCTGCGTTTCCGGCACCGGCTGCAACGCGCCGGTGGCCGCAGCGCCGATCGCCTGGGACGGTTTGGGCGAGGCCCCGACGGAAGGTGCCGAGCCCGGTGAGGTCAAGCGACCGAAGCGGCGGACCGCGCGCAATCAGGAGATTATCGTTGGCCCGTTAGGCAGCGCCCCACCCCGGGCCGAAGCCAAGGCGCGCTACGATGAGTGGACACGCCTGCCTAACGAAGATCCGGAAGCCGATGCCAGACTTGCACGGCAAATCAAGATCTGCCGGAACTGCTGATCCGCACGCTGTACGCATCGTTCGCCGCGCGAGCCATACCCTCCAACGCCAACGAAAGCGCCCGCAAGGCGCCGTCACGCCCCCGCCGGCGGCCGGACGACGGTCGAGCGCAGCATCGCATCCAGGAGTTCGTCGACCCCGGTTCCTTCCGGCAACCTTTGCAGGATGTCCTCCAGCCTTCCATCCAGCAGCAGCGTGGTGAAGCCGTGCACCAGAGACCACGCGCGCGCGATCGCTGCGGCCTGGTCGAGTGACAGCGCTCCCAGCGCATCGCCGGTGAGCTTCTCGTTGCGGCCGGCGCCGGCCGCGTTCGCCAGGCCCTCGAAGGAGGCGCTCGCCGCCTCGTGCAGCGACGGCCGCGACATGTCGAGCCGTTCGGTACGGAACATCAGCCCGTACATTCCGGGGCAAGCCCTCGCGTAGGCGACATAAGCCTTGGCGCGAGCCAACGACTTCATCAGCGGATGCGTATCGGTCTTCCCAGCCGCGACCATCGCCTCGTTGAAGCGGCGGAAGCCGATCGCGGCGAGTTCGCTCAGCAGTCCGGAGAGATCGCCGAAATGATGGGTCGGCGCGGCATGCGAGACGCCGGCCTCGCGCGCTACCGCGCGCAGCGTCAGGCCCGGCAGTCCCTCGCGTTCCAGCACCCGCTCGGCCGCAGCCAGAAGAGCGTCGTGCAGATCGCCGTGATGATAAGGCGTCTCGCCTGACGCATGGCGGCGCCGGCCGGCCGGCCTTTCGGCCACGGCCCTCGCCGGCCTGCGTTTGGCTGCGGGACGGGTCGTTCGGGTTTCTCTGGAAGCTCTTGCCATGCGAATCCTTATAGTCACAATTTTTACACTGTAAAGATTTTGCTTGACGACCGATCGCAACGTCCTTACTGGTATCTTTACGATGTAAAGATAATCAACCGGAGGAAGCGTGCGATGCTTGAACAGGTGAAGACCGAGGCGGCCCGAACCAATCTGGCGCCGATCCCGATGGAATGCGATGCACCGTTCCTGAAAGTGACCGGCGAACTGCCGCGCGAACTCAACGGCACGCTCTATCGCAACGGCCCCAACCCGCAATTCGACGCGCCCGGCTCACACTGGTTCCTCGGCGACGGCATGCTGCACGCCTTCCACCTGGAGAACGGCCGCGCCAGCTATCGCAACCGCTGGGTTCGCACGCCGAAATGGCTGGCCGAACACGACGCCGGCCGCGCGATATTCGGCGGCTTCGGCGGCAGGAAACTGCCGGATGCACCTGCCACCTCATGCACCGACACCGGCGTCGCCAACACCAACATCATCTTCCATGGCGGAAAGCTGCTGGCGCTGGAGGAAGGCCATCTACCGACCGAGATCGAGCCCGGCACGCTCAATCGTCTGGGTTATTGCGACTACAGGGGCGCCATCAAGGGTCCCTTCACCGCGCATCCCAAGATCGACCCTGTCACGGGCGAAATGGTGTTCTTCGGCTACAACGCCGCGGGTCCCCTGACGCCCGCCCTTTCCTTCGGATCGGTCAATGCCGATGGCGTGGTGACGCGGTTCGATCGTTTCGACGCGCCCTATGCCAGCATGGTGCACGACTTCATCGTCACCGAAAACCACATGCTGTTTCCGATCCTTCCCATCACCGGCAGCATGGAACGGGCGATGCGCGGCAAGCCGCCTTACGCCTGGGAGCCCGAGAAAGGCGCCTATGTCGGCGTCATGAAGCGCAACGGCTCGACCAGTGACCTCGTCTGGTTCCGCGCCGAAAGCTGCTACGTCTTCCACATCATGAACGCGTGGGAGGAAGGCAACCGCATCATCGCCGACGTGATGCAGTTCGAGGAGGCACCGCTGTTCACCCATCCCGACGGATCGAAGACGGATCCGCAAAAATCCCGCGCGCGATATTGCCGCTGGACCTTCGACCTCGCGGGCAATACCGACAGCTTCACGCAGACCTATCTCGACGATCTCACCGGCGAATTCCCGCGCATCGACGACCGTCGCGCAGGGCAGGCGAACAGCCATGGCTGGTACGCCTGCGCCAACCCCGATCTGCCGATGTTCGGCGCGCTCTCCGGCATCGTGCATGTCGATGGCAAGGGCAAGCGCCTCGGCAATTACCTGCTGCCCGCCGGCGACACCATTTCGGAGCCGGTATTCGTCGAGCGCGGCGCTGATGCAGCCGAGGGCGACGGCTGGCTGCTATCAGCCGTCTGGCGCGCGCAGGAGAACCGCAGCGACCTCGCGGTGTTCAACGCGAAAGACGTCGAAGCCGGCCCAGTCGCGCTGGTGCATCTCGGCCATCGCGTGCCGGATGGTTTTCACGGCAATTGGGTGGGCGCGGCGTAAGGCAGGCCCCGTCATTCCGGGGCGCGCGCTAGCGCGAACCCGGAATCTCGAGATTCCGGGTTCGATGCTGCGCATCGCCCCGGAATGACGTTGTTGATAGAGGAGACACCCATGCACCTGCCCTCGATCACGTCAGCCTATCTCGCCGTCCTCGCCCTGCTCTACACCGTTCTCGCCGTTCAGGTCGGGCGGCTGCGCCAGCGGGACCGCGCCGCCTTCGGCGACAATGGCAGCCTGGCGCTGCGCAGCGCGATCCGCGCGCATGCCAACTTCATCGAGTACGTGCCGATCATCGCGCTGATGGTGGCGATGCTGGAAATGTCCGGTCTGGCAGGTGTGTGGGTGCACCTGTTGATGGGCGCACTGCTGGTCTCGCGGTTGCTGCATCCGATCGGCATGTACGCCGCACCCAATACGCTGCAATTCCGCATCGGCCGGGTCGGCGGCATCACGATCACGCTGGTCTTGCTGCTCGCCTGCGCGCTGACGATCCTGGTTCGCGCCCTATCGGGGGTGTAGTCGCCGCCGAAGGCAGGCATGTATTTGCGAATACGCCTTTTTGTCACACCGCGCTTATTTTGACAGTGTAAAGATTTCCTTGACCGGTCTGGCGTCCAATTCTAGTGTATCTTTACGATGTAAAGATTAACCCGGGATGCTGCCATGACCATCTTCCTGATCCTCGCCCCCTTCGGTTCGTTCGCGCTGCTGATGCTGGTGACGTCGGCGCAAGTGAGCCTGTTCGCGGCGGCGGCGATCTGTCTCGCCGCCATCGGCGTGGACCTCTATCGCGGCCGCTCGATCAAGATGCTCGGCGCGGGCTGCGTCGCAGTCTTCGCCGTCCTAGGGGCCTATGTCACGCTCGTCGATCCCGCCTTGAGCACCTCCGCCGTCAAGCTGACAACCGATGTCGGCGTGCTCGCGATATCGCTGGCCTCGCTGATCGTCCGCAAGCCGTTCGTTCTGCAATACGCGCTCGAGGCAGTCGATGCCGAGACGGCAAAGCTGCCCGGCTTCATGAAGGCGACCTACATCATCACTTGGGCATGGACCGGCGCCTTCGTCCTGATGATCATCGGCAACATGCTGACGATCTACGTACCGGGGCTGCCGCTCTGGTCGGGGCTCGCCATCGCCTTCGCCGCCCGCAACAGTGCCGCCTATTTCACGACATGGTATCCCCAATATCGCAAGGCGAAGTATGCTGGCCCGCCGGCAAACGCCCTGCCCGGCACCAACTGAGACTTTTCTTTCGAAGCCGAAACAGCCATTCAGCAGAGAGCCAGACGATGAAGGACGTATTCGCCAGACTGGGCGCCGATTTTTTCTCCACCATCCTGTTCCTCGCAATCTACCTCGCCACCGACAACGTGCTGCTGGCGACCGGTGTCGCCATCGCGGGCGCGATCGCCCAAGTGATCTATTCGCGCGTCAAGGGCAAGGAACTCGGCTACATGACCTGGGCGAGCTTGGCGCTGGTCATCGTGCTTGGTAGCGCGACGCTGCTCACGCATGACCCGCGTTTCGTGCTGGCGAAGCCTGCGATCGGTCATTTCGCGATCGGCGCCATCATGCTCAAGCGCGGCTGGATGCTGCGCTACCTGCCCCCGATCGTGACCCAGAACATCCCCGAATACGTCACCTTGGCCGGGTACGCCTGGGCCGCGCTGATGTTCGCGCTCGGCGCCGGCACCATCGGCATCGCGATGACCGGCGACATGAAGCTGTGGACGTTCTACGTGACGGTCGTGCTGGTCGGCGCCAAGATCGCGGCCTTTGCAATTCAATACATCGCGTTTCGTATTCTGGTCGGCAGCCGTCTCCGCGCCGCCGCCCAACGCGCCTGAAAATACGCGTCAAAAGGACGCTTGAGACGCTTGGGCTTGTGTGGCGAGATAGGCTATACCGCCGCACGAGTTTAACGGGATCTCGCAAACCATTCCGGTTTGCCGGGGAAATGTCGGGGAGACAACAATGGCCGTGGACGGAAACTGGAATATCACCCTCAGCACGCCGATGGGCGAACGCAAGACCACGCTGACCCTTTTGAACTCCGGCGGCACGTTGACGGGCACCCAGGGCGCCGACGGCCAGTCCACCGAAATCTTCGACGGCGCCATCAGCGGCGACACCGTCAACTGGAAGGTCTCGATCACCAACCCGATGCCGCTGACCCTCGAGTTCGTCGGCAAGGTCTCCGGCGACAACATGTCCGGCGAAGCCGGCATCGGCCCGATGGGGAGCTTCCCGTTCACCGGGACGCGGGTGTAATCCGATCGCGAGGCGGCCTTACGACCAGATCTGCATCGGCAGGCCGTACGCATCGCGCGGCGGCATGCCTTCCGGAACACAGCCGGCGACGTCGCGCGCAGCAATTGCTACAGCGCAGGCGTCGAGGACGTCGTCGATCTTGGCTCCGGTGCCGATACGCTCGCGAGCCAACCATTCGTCGATCTGCCTGATCCCTTCTCGTCTGAGCAGCGCGCGGCGAAGATCGATTCCGGCCTCGGACTTCTTCGAGGCCAACGGCCTGCCATTGTTCAGGCGCAGGAAAACCAGTTCGGGGTGAGCTTCCCGGATATCGCGCTCGCGATTGGCGCGCAGGAACGTATCCACCTCCATGATCTTCGCCCCGAGGTGCCAGAGCTGGCGCGAGACCCGCTTCTGGCCGCGGCGCAACGCATCGCGGTTGGCATGGTCGGGGTCGGAGAATTCCAGCCAGAGCCAACGCCGCGCGCCCGTGAACACGCGTGACGAATGCGGCCGCAGCCGCTCGCGGGCCATGAGATCACAGACCCGTTCGCCGTCATCGGCCATGCCAATGGGAATGTCGATGGCAGCGCGCTCGAACCCGGTGGAGAGCGCCTCGGCAATGTCGCGGCAGAACCTGATGTCGCCAATGCCGCCGTCGAGGAGGACGGCGACCCAGCCCTTGCTGTATCCATCGAGGCCGAGCGCCCTGGAGCAGGCCTCCGGGTTCACTTCGGCCGGCTCGGCACGATCGCGATCGGATTGAAGGTATAGATCGCCTCGCCGTGCTGGTTATAGGCGGTCCATATCACCCGGGCGACGCCGTGCGGCTTCGAGCGCGACGGCACCAGTTCCACCAGTTCCCCTTCCAGATGAACGGAATCGCCCGGGCGAACCGGCTTCAGCCAGCGCAGATCGTCAACGCCGGCACCAAACAGCGGATGCGGCCCGAAGGGCCGGGTACTCGCCGCGAGCCGCATGGCGATGGCCGCCGTATGCCACCCGGACGCGGCCAGCCCGCCGAGGATCGTCTTCTTCGCCGCCTCATCGTCGAGGTGAAAAGGCTGCGGGTCATACTCCGTGGCAAAGCGGATGATGTCGTCCTTCGACACCATCACCGCTTCGCTCTTGAAGCGCATGCCGACCTTCAGGTCCTCGAACCACTCGACCATGTTGCTGTCACTACCCCAGGTTCAGTTCCTTGAAGAAGTCGTTGCCCTTGTCGTCGACGATGATGAAGGCCGGAAACTCCTCGACCTCGATGCGCCAGATCGCTTCCATACCGAGTTCGGGATACTCCACCACCTCGACCTTCTTGATGCAGTGCTCGGCGAGGTTCGCCGCCGCACCGCCAATCGAGCCGAGATAGAAGCCGCCGTACTTCTTGCAGGCCTCGCGCACCGCGACCGCGCGGTTGCCCTTCGCCACCATCACCATCGATCCGCCCGCCGCCTGGAACTGGTCGACGAAAGAATCCATCCGCCCCGCCGTGGTCGGGCCGAACGCGCCGGAAGCATAGCCGTCGGGCGTCTTGGCGGGGCCGGCGTAATACACCGGATGGTTCTTGAAATAATCAGGCAGCGGCTCGCCCCTCTCCAGCCGCTCTCGCAATTTGCCGTGTGCGGAATCGCGCGCCACGATCATGGTGCCGGTCATCGAGACCCGGGTCTTGATCGGATACTGCGACAGCGTCGCCAGGATTTCCTTCATCGGCTTGTCGAGATCGATCTTGACGACCTCGCCGCCGAGCGACTGTTCGACCGCGGGCAGATACTGCGCCGGGTTATGCTCGAGCTCTTCGAGATAGACGCCGTCCTTGGTGATCTTGCCGAGCACCTGGCGGTCCGCCGAGCAGGATACGCCGAGCCCGATCGGCAGCGAGGCGCCGTGGCGCGGCATCCGGATCACGCGCACGTCGTGGCAGAAATATTTTCCGCCGAACTGCGCGCCGACGCCGAGCGACTGCGTCATCTTCAGAATCTCCTGCTCCATCTCCAGATCGCGGAAGGCGTTGCCATCGGCCGATCCCTGCGTGGGTAGCGCATCGAGATAGCGCGCGGACGCAAGCTTTACCGTCTTCATGCAGAGTTCGGCGGAAGTGCCGCCGATCACGATGGCGAGGTGATATGGCGGGCACGCCGCGGTGCCCAGCGTCAGCACCTTCTCTTTCAGAAACGCCAGCAGGCGGTCCCTGGTCAGCACGGCAGGCGTTGCCTGGAATAGAAAGCTCTTGTTGGCGGAGCCGCCGCCCTTGGCCATGAACATGAACTTGTAGGCCGAGTCTGTTTCTGGAGAGCCACCCTCGGCATAGATCTCGCACTGCGCCGGCATGTTGTTGGCGGTGTTCTTTTCCTCGTACATCGAGAGCGGCGCCACCTGCGAGTAGCGCAAATTGCGGCGCAGATACGCATCGCGCGCGCCTTCGGACAGCGCGGCCTCATCGTCACCGTCGGTGATGACGTTGCAGCCCTTCTTGCCCATGATGATCGCAGTGCCGGTATCCTGGCACATCGGCAGCACGCCGCCTGCGGCGATGTTGGCGTTCTTCAGAAAGTCGAAGGCGACGAACTTGTCGTTGTCGCTGGCTTCCTTGTCGTCCAGGATCGAACGTAGCTGCTGCAGGTGCCCCGGGCGCAGATAGTGATTGATGTCGCCGAAGGCGGCCTCCGACAACGCCCGCAGCGCCTCGCGCGACACCACCAGCATGTCCCTGCCCAAGACCTTCTCGACCTTCACGCCCTCGGCCGTGATCTTCTTGTAGGGCGTGGTATCAGCACCGAGCGGAAACAGCGGCGTGTGCTTGTAGGGCGGGACGGGCTTCTGGTCGGGAAAAGCAGTCGGGGCGTTCATGGCTGGCTCGCGGGTTTGAAGGGCCGAAGACGTCCAAGGAACGTCGGGCCGATGATAGAGCCGTTCTAAGCACTTTTTGCCCAAAAGAAAGGGAGGTTTTGGGCAGATGGCGTAGCTCTAACGCTCCCTGGCCTCGCGGTCCTGCGCCCCGTGAAATACGCCGGTTACGATAATGAGCTCGCGCGCGCGATCAACTTCGTACACCACAACGTAAGGCAGTCGAGGCACCACCCATTCCAGGGTATCGGGATCATGACCCACATGCCCTATGAAGGGAAACGAGATCAACAGTTCCAGGCTGCTCAACAGGCGATCCGTCACGATTTTCGCTGCCGCCGGACTGTCCTCGGCAATCCAACTGAAAATGTTCTCGATGTCGAGGATCGCTTGATCGTCGAAAACGAGCTCCATGCAACACTACTTGCCCAGTCGTCCAATGCGCTCGCGTGCCTCCTCAAGGGTCAGCAATTTGCGATCGGGATTCGCCCTGCGGCGCCGGACCTCGGCCACCTGCGCGTCGGTCAAGCGTGTATCATGCATATGCTTGACGTAATCGAGCAGCGCACCTGCGGCAGCGTTTTGCTCCCCCTCGGGCAATTGTTCAATCTGGCGCAAGGCTTGTTCAAGCAGCTTTGTCATTAGGACAGTTTAGCACAACGAGCGATATGAATCACCAGTTCAAGAATGACAACGGCGACAACCCTGCCCAAGAGCCCGCAAATTTGCGAGATTCTGAGGCGAACAGCAAGATCGAGTTGACTTCCGGACGCGCCCCTTGCAGGAAATCCGCGCGCGGGTTTCAATGAAGCAAAGGGGCATTCACAGATGGCTTTCGGATCACGACTTCGCCGACCGACCCTGCTTGCCGCGACGCTGGCACTTGTCGCCGCGTTCAGCGCATCGCCGGCGCGGGCCGATCGCTGCGAGGATATCGCCAAGGAGCTGAAGAGCCAGATCGACGGCATCAAGATCAGCGTCAATACCGGTCGGATGATCTATCTGTCGCATCCGGCCGCGAAGGAACTGTCGATCGGATGCCGCGGCAGCAGCTATGCGATCGAGCTCTATGCCAAGGCGGACCGCAAGCCGAAGCCGGAATTCTTCGCGCTGGTTGCGTCTGCCAGCGCCATCATCTTCACGATTCCGAAGTCGGATGCGCTGACCGGCACCTCGCGCTGCATCAAGCGCATGGGCCTTCTGCGCGGCGACAAGGTCTCGATGCGCTTCCGGCGCCTCAACATGGAATGCACGCGCAACAAGAAAGAGGCCTCGATCGTGGTGACCCGCGGCAAGGACGAATAGCCGCCTCGCCGGCCCGACGCTGCGCATCCGAACCCGTACAATTCTAATGAAATCCCGAGCCCCGCCTTCACCATCGATCCGGATTGGCCGGCGTTGGCGCGGCAGTAGACGTTCAAATTCACCAATCGTTCGTTTCAAACCGGCCAGTGTCGGTGACAACGAAAAGGATGGTTCCGATGAACGTGTCTGCTGTCGCCACAACGGTGGTGGTAAAGCCGCCTGAAGTCCCGGTGTTCAAGGCCCCCGATAACAGGCCCGACGTGCAGAACGGCGCTCCCGCCGACGACACGCGCACGGCGCGGCCGGCGCCGCTGGCCCCCCTGCCGCCCGGACAGGGAACGCGGATCGACCGGCTGGCGTAACGGCACGTAGGCCTGCCCTGCGGGTCGCGACAACCGAACGCCGCAAGTTCGCCGAAAAAGCGCACGATCATGCCGTGGGTGATGGAACCCGCGCATGATCGCAAAGCTCCTTTTGCAAAACACCATATTCATCGTCGCGATCGGCGCGCTGCTGTTCGCGGCCGCAGGCTCGCTGCATTGGCCGGCGGCATGGGTGTTCCTCGCCATCAGCGCCATCCTCGGTCCCGCCTGCGGGTCGTGGCTTGCAAGGACCGATCCGGCCCTGCTTGCCGAACGTCTGCGGCCGACTTTTCAGGCCGACCAGCCGGCCGCGGATAAAAAGTTCATGCTGGCATTCGCCGTGGCCGTGCCGGTCTGGCTGATCGCCATCGGCCTCGATCGCCGCGCGCAAGCATCAGGTGTTCCGCTGCCGCTGCAAGCGCTGGGGCTTGCGATGTACTTGCTGTCGACCGCGCTCATCATGTGGGTGTTTCGCGAGAACTCCTTTGCCGCGCCTGTCGTCAAGGTGCAGGCGGACCGTCACCATCGCGTCGTATCCAGCGGGCCCTATGCCTTCGTGCGGCACCCCATGTACAGCGGCGTCATGCTGTTCTTCGTCGGCGTATCCCTGCTGCTAGGGTCGTGGTGGGGGCTGGCGATAGCGCCGTTGTTCGCCGCGCTGTTGGCCGTTCGCGCCCGCATCGAGGAGCGCGCTCTGGTCGAAGGCCTGCCCGATTATGCTGACTACGCCGCACGCGTGCGGTATCGTCTGGTGCCTGGACTCTGGTGAACAACAACGATGGCGGACACGGATGCCCGATAGCAAGACCTACACTGGCGGCTGCCATTGCGGCCAGGTGCGTTTCGAATGCACCACGGATCTTTCAATGGTGACGGCCTGCAACTGCTCGATCTGCACCAAGAAGGGCCTGCATTTCACCTTCCTCGATCCGAAGAGCTTTCAGCTCCGTGCGGGCGAGGAAAACCTGAAGGAATATCTCTTCAACAAGCACGCGATCCACCACCAGCTCTGCGTCGATTGCGGCGTCGACGTGTTTGCCCGCGGCAAGAAGCCCGACGGGTCGGACGTGATCGCGCTGAACGTGAGTTGCATCGATGGCATCGAACTGTCGAAGCTGAAGATGACGCCGGTGGATGGACGGAGCATGTGAGGACGACACTACTCGTCATGCCCGGGCTTGACCCGGGCATCCAC
>DAIMKE010000080.1:0-11848 GCA_036721875.1 Bradyrhizobium sp.
ATCGTGATGTACACGCTGACCGGCAACTACAAGGCCGACCAGGTACACGCACCGGCCCTCATCGAACGGTTAGGGCAATAAAGCATGAACTACGGCATTGTTTTCACGCCCCTGGTTCCGACGATCGTGCTGTGGATCGCGCTCGCCGCGATCGTTGCGATATCGGCGCTCTTGCTGGTCGCCCGCGCGCGCGGCGCGGCGGTGCGCGTCGCGGCGCTGGCGCTGATCCTGCTGGCACTCGCCAACCCCTCCTTCACGCGGGAGGAGCGCGAGCCATTGTCCTCGGTCGCCGCCGTCGTGATCGACAAGAGCCCGAGCCAGAATTTCGGTACGCGCAACCAGGAGACGGCGAAGGCGCAGGAAGCGCTCGTCGATAGTTTGAAGAAGATCAAGGGGCTGGAAGTGCGCGTCGTCGAGGCCGGACAGGCCGATGGCGAGACCGACGGCACCAAATTGTTCGGCGCGGTGTCCTCGGCACTGTCGGATGTCCCGGTCGACCGCGTCGCCGGCGCGTTCCTGGTCACCGACGGCCGCGTCCACGACATTCCCGCCAATGCCGCGGCTCTCGGTTTCCAGGCGCCGGTGCACGCGCTGGTCACCGGGCGCAAGGACGAGCGCGACCGGCGTATCGCGATCACCGCCGCGCCCCGCTTCGGTATCGTCGGACAGCCCCAGACCATCACCTACCGGCTGGACGACCAGGGCGTCACCGGCCAGCGCGCGAAGATCGTCGTGCGCCGCGACGGCGAGGTCGTCAGCGAGCGCACGATGCTGAGCGGCCAGACCGCCAATGTCGAGATCGGCATCAAGCACGCCGGCCAGAACATCGTCGAGATCGAGGCCTCGCCGCTGGAGAACGAACTGACGCCGGTCAACAACCGTGCTGTCGTCTCCATCGACGGCGTGCGCGACAAGCTGCGCGTGCTGCTGGTCTCAGGCGAGCCGCATTCCGGCGAGCGCACCTGGCGCAATTTGTTGAAGTCCGACGCCAGCGTCGACCTCGTGCACTTCACGATTCTGCGCCCGCCGGAGAAGCAGGACGGTACGCCGATCAACGAATTGTCGCTGATCGCGTTTCCGACGCGCGAACTGTTCCAACAGAAGATACACGAGTTTCATCTGATCATCTTCGACCGTTACGCCCGCCAGGGCGTGCTGCCGATCGCGTATTTTGACAATATCGCGCGCTATGTCCGCGGCGGCGGCGCGGTGCTGGTCTCGGCCGGGCCGGACTACGCCTCCACCACCAGCATCTGGCGGACGCCGCTGGATACGGTGCTGCCGGCCGAGCCGGTCGGCGTGACTGAAAAACCGTTCCATGCGCATTTGAGCGATGCCGGAAAACGCCACCCGGTGACGCGCGGCCTCGAAGGCTCCGCGAGCGAGCCGCCGCGCTGGAGCCGCTTCTTCCGTACCGTCGACACGCGCAATGCGATCACCCCGCCCGTCATGACCGGCGCCGACGGCAAGCCGCTGCTGTTGCTGTCGCGCTTCGGCGAGGGCCGCGTCGCGCTCTTGTTATCGGATCACATCTGGCTATGGGCGCGCGGCTTTGAGGGCGGCGGCCCTCACCTCGACTTGCTGCGGCGGACCTCGCACTGGCTGATGAAGCAACCGGACCTCGACGAAGAGGCGCTGCGGCTGCAGATCCAGGGCAAGGACCTCGTGGTGCTGCGCCAGACCATGGCCGACAACGTGCCGCCGGTGACCGTGACCTCGCCGAGCGGCGCCACCAGGGAGCTCGAGCTGACCGCAAGCGAGCCCGGCACCTGGCGCTCGACGCTTCCGGCCAACGAACTCGGCCTGTGGCAGGCGACCGACGGCGCGCTGAAGGCGCTGATCAATG
Source organism: Bradyrhizobium sp. (assembly GCA_036721875.1). Lineage (GTDB taxonomy): Bacteria > Pseudomonadota > Alphaproteobacteria > Rhizobiales > Xanthobacteraceae > Bradyrhizobium. Next base: position 1,847 of record DAIMKE010000080.1, read on the forward strand.
TCGGGCCGACCAATCCGAAGGAGTTTTCCGAGGTCACCTCCACGACCGACATGCTCAAGCCGCTGGCGCAGGCGACCGGCGGCGACGCGCGCCGCGTGGCCGACGGCGGCAGCCTCGACATGCCCCGCGTGGTGCCGGTGCGTGCCTCCGGCATCTTCCATGGCGACGGCTGGATGGGCGTCAAGATGCGCGACGCCAGCGTCGTCAAGGGCGTCGGCGTGCTGCCGATGTTCGCCGGGCTGATCGGACTGTTGCTGCTGCTCGGTGCGTTCGCGGCGACATGGATCCGCGAGGGGCGATAGGCGCGGCGCCGGTCACTTCGGCTGACGTTATGCGATCTCGTCTGCTCGCCGCCATTTCGGGAACGGATCGACGAGTCCGGCCCATTCTGCGATGCGCATTCCCGGTTTCCCCGAAACAAGGCACGCATCAAGACGCGCGGCTATCGCGGACCGATCCATGTCGGTGCCGATGAAGACGATTTCCTGCCGTCGATCGCCATACACATCGCTCCAGTTCTTCTTGAGCGATTGCCGCCAGAACGGATCGTTGGGCCATCGGTCTGCCGGGACGTTCGCCCACCAGAATCCCAGGCCCTCCGTTCTGACGATTGCGCCGGCCTGACTCAGCTCACCGAGCCATTGCGGGCGAGTTGCGATCCAGAAATGCCCCTTGGCACGGATGACGCCGGCCCAGGTCTCGCTCAGGAATTCATGGAATTTCGCCGGGTCGAACGGCCGGCGAGCGCGATACACAAAACTTCCGACGCCATATTCCTCGGTCTCTGGCGTATGGTCGGCGAAACCGTACAGCTCCTTGAACCAGAGCGGATGCTGTTGCGCCCGCTCGAAATCGAAGCGCCCCGTGTTCAGGACACGCTCGAACGGCACCCTGGCAAAGCTGCTCTCGACGATATCGGCATCAGGATTCAGCGCGCGAATGATCTTTCGCGCGGCTTCCAACTGCGCTGGCGAAGCATCGTCTACCTTGTTGAGCACGACCACGTCGGCAAACTCGATCTGTTCGACCAGGAGATCCACCAGCGTACGTTTGTCGTCTTCTCCCCGCGATTCGCCGCGATCACCGAGAAAATCGGTCGACGAGTAATCTCTCAGCAGGTTCACCGCATCAACGACCGTTACCATCGTGTCGAGGATCGCCACGTCCGAGAGACTGTCGCCGTCCTCGCCCCGGAAGTCGAAGGTTGCAGCGACGGGCAGCGGTTCCGAGATGCCGGTCGATTCGATCAGCAGGTAGTCGAACCGTTCGCCTTCGGCGAGCGCACGCACTTCCTTCAGCAAATCGTCGCGCAACGTGCAGCAGATGCAGCCGTTGGTCATCTCGACGAGCTTTTCGTCAGTCCTCGAAAGGTTCGCACCGCCATCTCGCACCAGGTCGGCATCGATATTGACCTCGCTCATGTCGTTCACGATCACGGCTACCTTCAAGCCCTGACGGTTGTTGAGCACGTGGTTCAGCAAAGTTGTCTTTCCAGCCCCGAGGAAGCCGGACAAGACGGTGACGGGGAGTTTTCGCATGGAGATCAAAAAGCCTGTTGAGCTCGCGGAGCCCCAGCCGGGAGGGAATTCGCATGTGGGGGACCGTCGGCCGAATTGATGTTATGTTATAACATAACACTCTAGACGACGGTGGTGTCAATAGCCATCCAGAGAGGAGTTGGCAGCGGTGATGTTGCTCAAATCGCACACTTGGCGAAATGTCGGGCGCCCAGCGGCGCGACGCGTCGGATGCAGATTGACAGTCGGGCATCGCTCGCGATGTTATAATATTACATCGGCGATCACCTCTTTCAGGAGCATGATCGTTTCGGGGAAAGCGCAAGCTCTTGAACTGGTTCCGGAAACATCTCAAGCACGGCTCGCGTCTGGCGCTGTTCGCGCTTGCGGTCCAGTTTGTGGTGTCGTTCGGGCACGCTCACGAGGCCGCTGCCCAGGCCGTCCAGATCGGCCTTTCCAATGCCGGCCCGACCTCAGCCACCGAACAGGCTGCGCTTGTCGCAGGCATCGAAGCAACCAAGCCGCAGGCGCCTTCCGATCACGACAACGACCGGCATCCGGCTGAAGCCTGCGCGATCTGCGCCGTACTCTCGCTTGCCAGCAACTACCTGTTCGCCGCGCCACCCGTGCTGCAATTGCCGCAGGCGATCGAACTTCTCCGCCTGACCACCGACGCCGAATTCGCGCATCTCGGCGCGCTGCATCCCCCGTTCCAGCCCCGCGCGCCCCCCGGCTCCTGACATCGATTGATTGGTGCACTTCTCCGGACGTATCGCCGCGCCACGCGCGGCCGATCCGCCGGGGAAAAATCGGAATCGATCCGTCGCACACCGACGGGATCAGGATCGGGACAATGACATTCAAGAAGAAGCGCGCGCTCTATTTCGGTGGAGCAAGCTGGCTATTGCTGTGCGCGGCAAGCCATCACGCAATGGCCCAGGACGCGGCGTCGCCGCCGTCCTCGACACAACTGCCTGAAATCACCGTGACGGCGCCAAGCCCGATCGTACGCAGAAAACCTGCACCGCCCCGAACGCCGGCGCGCGTCGCCCGCACCGCGCCAGGCCAGAACCGCGAACGCTCGGCAGAACCGCAAGCCGCGCCGGTCGCAGCTGCCCCCCAACAGGGTGTGCTGCCGATCGTCACCGATCAATTCGCAACGGTCACCGTGGTGCCGAACGACGAAATTCGCCGCGAGGGCACCGCCCAGCTGGGCGATCTCCTGTTTTCCAAGCCCGGCATTACCGGCTCGACCTTTGCGCCGGGCGCCGCGAGCCGGCCGATCATTCGCGGCCTCGACGTCAATCGCGTCGGCATCCTCGAAAATGGCGTCAACGCCGGCGGCGTCTCCGATCTGGGCGAAGACCATTTCGTGCCGGTCGATCCGTTGGCGACAAATCAGGTCGAAGTCATCCGTGGTCCCGCGGCGATGCGCTACGGATCGACATCGATCGGCGGCGTCGTCAGCGCAACCAACAACCGCATCCCCGACGCCGTGCCTTCATGCGCGGCCGCACCGTTCCAGACCTACGGACTGCCGGCGAAAGCGCCGCTCGCAAGCGTGGGATCGCCCGCCTGCGTCACGGTCGAAACCCGAACCGCCGTCAGTTCCGTCGACCGCGGTGTCGATGGCGGCATTCTGATCGATGCCGGCGGAGGCAATTTCGCGGTTCATGCCGATGCCTATGGCCGCAAGGCCAGCGATTACAGCATTCCGAACTATCCCTATCTGTTCGACCAGACCCAGCCGTTCAACGGGCGGCAGCCGAATTCGGCTATGCAGGCAAGTGGTGCATCGATCGGCGGCTCCTATATTTTCTCCGGCGGCTTCATTGGCGCTGCGATCACTCAGAACAACTCGCTATATCACATTCCGGGAATCGAGGGCGCGGAGACCAATTCGCGCATCGACGCGCGTCAAACCAAGTTCACCGCCAAGGGCGAGTATCGGCCTGACGCCGCGGCGATTGACGCCATCCGCTTCTGGGCCGGCGCAACCGATTACAAGCACAACGAAGTCGGCCTTGCGGATGTGACCGATCCGGCCACGGACGGGGTGCGGCAAACCTTTACCAACAAGGAGCAGGAAGGCCGCGTCGAGGTTCAGTTGATGCCGTTCAACGCGCGCTTCGCGGCGGTGACGACGGCGCTTGGCCTGCAGGCCGGACATCAGGAACTGACCGCGTCGAGCCCGGATGATCCAACCAGCCCGCTCAATGGATTGTTCGACCCCAACAAGAACAACAGGGTCGCCGGTTACATCTTCAATGAGCTGAAATTCAGCGATACCACCAAGGCGCAGATTGCCGGGCGCATCGAGCGCGTCAATCTCACCGGAACGACGCCGGGTTTCATACCTGATGTGTTCGACCTCACCGTCGACCCTGCCGGCATTGGTCCTGCCACACAGCAAAACCCGCATTTCACCCCGAAAAGTGCGAGCATAGGCCTGATCCAGGATCTGCCATGGGGTCTGGTGGCCAGCATCACCGGTCAGTACGTCGAGCGCGCACCGAAGCCCGCCGAGCTCTTTTCACGCGGCCCGCACGAGGCGACCGCCACTTTCGACATCGGCAATCCCAATCTGGGCATCGAGACCGCCAAGTCGATCGAACTAGGATTGCGACGGGCGACCGGGCCCTTGAGGTTCGAAGCGACGGCTTATTATACGAAGTTCAATGGCTTCATTTACCGCCGTCTCACCGGCAACACCTGCGAGGATGTCGCCTGTGTCGGCCCTGCCGATCCCGCGTATCCGCTCGAACTGAACCAGGCGATCTATTCGCAGCGCGACGCCACCTTCCGGGGCGGCGAGTTCCAGAGCCAGTTGGACATCGGCCCCCTCAGCGGCGGCATCTGGGGCGTCGAGAGCCAGTTCGATGTCGTGCGCGCGACCTTCAGCGATGGCACCAACGTTCCGCGAATACCGCCGGTGCGCGCGGGGGGCGGCCTGTTCTGGCGCGATGCCAACTGGCTGACGCGGATCAACCTGCTGCACGCCTTCGCGCAGAACGACATCGCCCTGATCGGCGAGACACCGACCGCAGGCTACAATCTCCTGAAGGCGGAGATCAGCTACAAGACCAGGCTGGACTCCAGCTGGTTCGGCGCCCGCGAAATGCTGGTCGGCGTGGTCGGCAACAACCTCTTGAACGAGAACATCCGCAACTCCGTTTCCTTCAACAAGGACCAGGTGCTGTTGCCGGGCATCGGGGTGCGCGCGTTCGCCAACCTGAAATTCTAGCACTCGCGCTGATGGGTGGCGTTAGCCGGTCGTACCGGCTAACGTCCGAGCGGGACGATGGCGGAAACCAATCCAAATCCGCCGTTCGATGTCCCTGCCCAGGAGCGGGATGCACAAGCATTAGATGACGTCGCCAATCAACGTTCACGTCTATAGCGACGCGCTCGTTCTGCTCGGCACCGCGGGCGTCGTGATTCCATTGGCGCGGCGGTTCGGCCTCAATCCCATCTTAGGCTATCTCGGAGCCGGCGCGATCCTGGGCCCTCTCGGGCTGGGATCGTTCATCGGAAGCTTTCCGCTGCTCTATTGGTTCACGGTCGTCGATCCCCAGAACGTCTCCGGCATTGCGAACCTCGGCATTGTATTCCTGCTCTTCCTGATCGGCATGGAGCTGTCCTATGACCGGCTGAAGGCGATGCACCGCCTGATTTTCGGGCTCGGCAGCCTTCAGATCGTATTCTCCACCGTGGCGATCGGCGCAGTCGCAGCCCTTGCGGGCAGCAAGGGTCCGGTCGCGTTCATTATCGGCGCGTGCCTCGCCCTCTCGTCCACCGCCATCGTCGTCGAGATGCTTTCAAGACAAGGGCGGCTCAACACAAGTGCAGGCCGGGCGAGCTTCGCGACGTTGCTGGCGCAGGATCTCGCGGTCGCCCCTCTCCTGCTGTTTATCTCCATCTATGGTGCGGGCGAATCTGGCTCGGTCGTTGGAACGCTGATGCTCGCGCTGACCAATGCCGCCATCGCGCTCGGCGTCATCGTCGTCGCCGGCCGCGTGGTGATGCGCCCCCTGTTCCGCCTTGTTGCATCGGTGGGCATGAGCGACCTGTTCGTGGCCACGACACTGTTCGTGATCGTTGCGACGGGCGTAGCGGCCGCGGTGGCCGGCATATCCATGGCTCTTGGCGCCTTTGTCGCCGGGCTGCTGCTTGCCGAGACCGAGTTCCGCAAGGCGATTGAAACCGCCATCAACCCGTTCAAGGGACTTCTGCTCGGCCTGTTCTTTTTCACGGTCGGCATGAACATCGACTTTCGCGAACTGGCCCGCGAGCCGGTTTGGCTGGTCGGAGGCGCTCTCGGACTGATTACCGCGAAGGCCGCCATTCTCATCGCTCTCGCCCGGCTGTATCGGCTTTCGTGGCCGGCTTCACTCGAGATGGGACTTCTGCTCGGGCCGGGTGGCGAATTCGCCTTTGTCGGAATCGGTATCGCGGCAGGCCTTGGTCTGATCGACGCCAAGCTATCGAGCTTCGTGGTAACGCTGACCGCGCTGACGATGATGCTGATCCCCGCGCTATCCCATCTCGCGCGGCGGCTGGCGCCCATCGTGCGCGAGGACAAGCCGCTTGATCCCGAACTCCAGGCCGCGCCGAGTGGTGGCAGCGGCCATGCCATCGTCATCGGATACGGCCGGGTCGGACAGGTGGTCTGCACGATGCTCGATCGCCATCAGTTCAAGTACATCGCCGTCGATAGCGATGCCGCGGCGGTGCCAGAGCAGCGACGGCAAGGACGAACCGTCTTTTACGGAGACGCGACAAACCCCGAGTTTCTGAAAAGCTGCGGCCTTACGGAAGCCGCCGCCGTGATCGTGACGATCAATGAGCCCGGGAGTATCGATGAAATCGTGGCGCAGGTCCGCGCGCTCAGGAAAGATTTGCTGGTGGTTTCGCGCGCCCGCGACGCCGACCACGCACGGCATCTCTACCAGATCGGCGTCACCGACGCCGTGCCGGAGACCATCGAGGCGAGCTTGCTGGTGTCCGAGGCAGCCCTGATCGGCCTCGGCGTGGCGATGGGCCACGTCGTCGCATCCATCCACGAGAAGCGCGAGGAATTTCGGCACGAATTGCAACAGGCCGCGGGAAGCGGAGGCACTATGCCGATCCGGACAACCGGCACCCGAAGGCGTCGATCTTCCTGAGATGCGACGACGCCGGAGGGTCTCTAGCGCGCCTTGCTCCAGTCCGGACGGATTTCGCCGGAGACGTCATCGAAGGCGCCGTCGACCAATTCCGCCACCAGCAAGCGGCCGTAATCGACCGGACCCGGCATGATCGCCCTTCCCTTCGGCACGACCTTGAAGCCGACGCGGCTGTAATAGGGTTCGTCGCCGACCAGAATGACGAGACGATGGCTCTTGGCCCTGGCGTCCTGCAGCGAGCGGTCGAGCAGCATGCGCCCGACGCCGCGGCTGCGGAACGGCGGCTCGACCGTCAACGGCCCGAGCATCAGGGCCGGCGTGTCGCCGATGCAGATCGGCAACTGGCGGACCGAGCCAACCAGCAACGTGCCGATCCGCGCGGTGAACGACAGATCCAGCAGGTGATCGACATGTTCGCGCAGACGGTAGGCGCTCAGCACGAAACGGCCGGGCCCGAAAGTGCGCTCATGCAGACGCTCGATCGCCTGCGCGTCCTTTGGTGTTTCGGAAAGGATAGTGACGTCAAGTTCGCTCATGATGGGGCGCGAGATAGCATCTGGCGGCGGCGCGGTCCATGACTTCGCCGCACCAAAATTGAGCGGACTCAATTCGTCTTGATTGCCGGCTGGGACAGATAGGCCAGCAGCTTCATCTCGCGGCGGCCGCGTGTCACCGTATCGAGCACCAGGCCTGAGGAAACCGACAGTATCGCCACGATCATCAAGCCCATCGACAGCACCGCGGTCGGCAGCCGCGGAACGATGCCCTGCTCGAGATAGGTGACGAGGACGGGGATCGCGAGGCCGATCGAGACCAGCATCAGGAAGATGCCGATGACGGTGAAGAACCGCAGCGGCTTTTCCGACCGGTACAGTTTCAGGATGGTGCCGAGAATCCGGAAGCCGTCGCGCCAGGTGTTCAGCTTGCTGAACGACCCTTCGGGGCGCGCATAATATGGCGTCTCGATTTCCATCACCGGCAGCGCCAGTTCGAGCGCATGCACGCTCAACTCGGTTTCGATCTCGAAGCCGTCCGACAGCACCGGAAACGACTTGACGAAGCGGCGCGAGAACACGCGGTAGCCGGAAAGAATATCCTTGAATGCCTGGCCGAACACCGTGGAGAGGAAGCTCGTCAGCATCCAGTTGCCCGTGCGGTGACCGGGCCGGTAGGCCGCGACCGATTGGTCGACGCGAAAGCCCACCACCATGTCGAGGTGATGGTTGACCAGCGCGTCGATCATGCGCGGGGCGCTCGGGGCATCATAGGTCGCATCGCCGTCGACCAGCACGTAGATATCGGCATCGACGTCGGCGAACATGCGCCGGACCACATGGCCCTTGCCCTGGCGACGCTCGCTGCGCACGATGGCGCCGGCCGCGCGCGCGACCTCGACGGTGCGGTCCTTTGAATTGTTGTCGTAGACGAAAATTTCTGCCGTCGGGAGCGCCTTGCGAAAATCGGCGACCACGGTCGCCACCGCAGCCTCCTCATTGTAGCACGGCACCAGGACCGCGATCCGCAGCGCTGGCGTCGTCATCGCAGGCTCACCGAAACAAGGCTGTCCATGGAGCGTATACCGCAATCAAGCGTAGCCGGTTGAGGGATGGCCGGCTTGTCCGCGCGCAAACCGGGCGTTGCGAACAGCAGGGTCCAGAGGGAAGCATGTCGGTCGGAATCATATAATATGGCGTAAATATCGGCTGGATCGCCAAGAAATCAGGTTCGCCGCGAGGCTAACGGCGACCAACAAGGTGAACTGAACGTCAACTCCCTGCACGGACAGCTCTAACGCCACGTCGCGATCGGCGCTGCGCCGTGGAGCACTTCGGCGATCCGAAGGCGCGTGCCCCGGGTGGTCTCGGCCGGCAGCGCGCCGGCATCGTAGAACCCGCACTCGACGATCTCATGGTTGGGCACCGGCAGGCGGTCCTGCCGGAATTGCCTGACGACGTAGACCGCGACATGGTCGCGCCGCGAGACGTGACTGTTGAAAAACACACCGTGCAGGTCAGGCGTTTCCGTCAGTTCGATCCGCCCCTCCTCGACCAGTTCGCGCTGCAGGGCTTCGAGAAAGGTCTCGCCGACCTCGACGCCCCCTCCCGGCAGATGCCAGCCGGCGACATAGCTGTGCCTGACCAGAAACACCCTGTTGTCGCCATCGAGCACGACGCCGCGGACGCCGAGCGTCATGCCACGGGCCACCCGCCAGTAGAGGTGAAAGCCGCGCCGCAACAGCGGTTCCAGGCGTCTGCGCAGATCCTGCAGGGCCATTACGCGAACCTCGGATGGACAGCCGTCACGTTTGATCCTTATATCGCCGGCATGATCGTGCGACGGCTCTATATCACAGGCAGTGCGACGGGGCGCGAATGACGGACACTTTCACGCTGGCGCATCTGTCCGATCCGCATTTACCGCCGCTGCCCGCCGCGCGGATGCGCGATCTCGCCGGCAAGCGCGCGCTCGGCTATCTCAACTGGACCCGCAACCGCCACAAATATCACCGCCGCGAGGTGCTGGATTCGCTGGTCGCCGACCTGAAGGCGCAGCGGCCGGACCACATCGCGGTGACGGGCGATCTCGTCAATCTGGCGCTGGAGGCGGAGTTCAAGCCTGCCCAGGCCTGGCTCGAAAGCGTCGGCACGCCGCAGCAGGTCACGGTCGTGCCCGGCAATCACGACGCCTATGTGCGCGCCACGCGGCATCATTTCGTCGACGCCTTCGAGCCATATCTGCGCGGCGATGCCGAGACCAACGGCACGCCGTTTCCGTTCGTGCGCCGGCGCGGGCCGCTGGCGCTGATCGGCGTATCCTCGGCAGTGCCGACGCCGCCGCTGATGGCCACCGGCCGGCTCGGCCGCGCGCAGCTCGATGCGCTCGATCGGCAACTGGCCGACCTGTCGACCGAGGACGCCTTCCGGGTGCTGCTCGTGCATCACCCCCTGCATTCCGATTCGCGCATGAAGCACCTGACGGATTCGAAGGCGCTGCGCGCGGTGCTGAAACGGCGCGGCGTGGAGCTGGTGCTGCACGGCCACGACCACATCCACTCGACGACGTGGATCGAGGGCGCCGACCGGCAGATTCCCGCGATCGGCGTGCCATCGGCATCGGCACTGGCGCACCGTAATTATCCGGCCGCAGCCTACAACCTGTTCTCGATCTCGCGCGACGGCAACAAATGGCGCTGCGTGCAGACCGTGCGCGGCATCGACGCCGATTTGCGCATCAAGCAGATCAAGCAGACGACGCTGACCTAGCGATTCTTCGGGCCTGCAGGCGGACGAGGACCTTAGTCTCCGCCACCGCAGCCACCC
>DAIMKE010000081.1:0-11815 GCA_036721875.1 Bradyrhizobium sp.
GCACGCCGCAGGACGAACGCATAGAGCGTCAGTTCGACGAGTAGCCCGAGGGGTCTGAAGTTGGCCCCCGCGACGCTGCGCGACAGCAGCGGCACGATCCACGCCGCAGCGAGCAGGCTGATTTCGAAATCGCGAAAGCCGTGGCGCAATCCATGCCGCGCGAAAAATGCGATCGCGACCGCAAGCACCACGAGGTCATAGTCGAGCACATAGGGCGTAGCCAGCAGGCTGCCCAGCGCCAGCGCAGCCGCCTTGAGTTCGAACGCGGCATCGCTGTGCCATAGCCAGGCGAGCGTGGCGGCAAGCGCGGCGAACAGCGTAGCCTGCGCTGCATAGGCGATCGGGACGCTCGCGCCCCATGCCCGTACCGCAGAGAAGATCGACTGGATCTTCTGCCAGCCGGTGCCGCCCTGTTCGAGCACGACTGTCTGGGTGAAATTCATGGAGTCGGCGAAGGCGTGCCAGATGCCGCTGCCGAGCAGCGCAAAGCTGATGGCGACCAGCGCCGCAACGGTTGCTGTCGCCGCGCCGATCGTGCGCCACCGCCCGCCCGCCACGAGCGCGATCGGAATCAGGACTCCGAATTGCGGCTTGTAGGCCAGCATGCCAATCAGCACGCCCGCAAGCCACGGCCTGCGATCGAGCCAGTGCAGCGCGCCCCCAAGCAACGCTGCGGTGAGGAAGCCGTTGTGGCCGTGGCCGACATTGACGAACACCGCCGGGAAAGCGGCCGCAACCAGCAGCGTTTCCCGGCGCGGCAGGATGGCGCGGATCGCGGCGAGATAGGCCGCAAAGCTCGCGCCCAGCCAGATCGCCAGGCCCCATGCATAGGGAACGGCGGCGACCAGAAAAGCAATCGCAAAGAAGAAGGGCGGATAGTGCCAGCCATAGAACGGCACTTCGCGGCCGTCGAACACCACTTTCTCCGCCGCGTGCTGGAGCGCGGGCTCGTAGGCGTCGGCGGAGCGACCCTGCCAGGTCAGTATGCCTGCCGCATACACGTTGGAAAAATCGGTGCCGATCGGCTGGCCGTTGCGGTCGATCAGCCCGTCGGAAACCGCGATCCATCCGGCGAATACCAGGACCGAGAGGCCGAGCAGGATCAGGCTGTAGGCGCGCATGCGCGCCACCGTCAGCCATTCGCCGGTTCGAAGCCCTTGCCAGATATGAGTCATTTCACCGCGGAATTTTACGAATATTGCGCCGTATTGCTCCGACCGTACCGAGCCCGCTTTAACGGTTCCCTAAAGTTTGGTCCTTTCCCGGCCAAGCTTCTTGCGATGCAGCGCGCCGCGTCCTAGGGTGCCCCGTTCCCATCAGAAAGAGTCGTGAATTTCAGTGTTCACGACGTTTGCCAGGAGACGATGATGCCCTTCCTGTCCGCCGCGCTCGCCCGTGTGAAGCCGTCCGCGACCATCGCGGTCACGGATAAAGCACGCGCGCTGAAAGCGGCGGGCCGCAACGTCATTGGGCTGGGCGCCGGCGAGCCGGATTTCGACACGCCCGCCAACATCAAGCTGGCGGCGATCCATGCCATCGAAGCCGGCAAGACCAAGTACACCGATGTCGGCGGCATTCCCGAGCTGAAGGAGGCGATCATCGCCAAGTTCCAGCGCGAGAACGGCCTGACCTACAAGCCGAACCAGATCATCGTCGGCACCGGCGGCAAGCAGGTGCTCTACAATGCGCTGATGGCGACGCTGAATCCCGGCGACGAGGTGATCATCCCGGCGCCGTACTGGGTGAGCTATCCGGAAATGGTGGCGCTCGCCGGCGGCGAGCCGGTGCCGGTGGTGTGCCCGGCCTCCAACGGCTTCAAGCTGCAGGCAGCGGATCTGGAGAAGGCGATCACGCCGAAGACCAAATGGATCATTCTGTGTTCGCCGTCGAACCCGACCGGCGCTGCCTATACGCGCGCCGAACTGAAGGCGATCACCGACGTGCTGGTGAAGCATCCGCATGTCTGGGTGATGACCGACGACATGTACGAGCATCTGGTCTACGACGACTTCCAGTTCGCCACGCCCGCGCAGGTCGAGCCGAAACTGTACGACCGCACGCTGACGGTGAACGGGGTGTCGAAGGCCTATTGCATGACCGGCTGGCGCATCGGCTACGCCGGCGGCCCGGCCGAATTGATCAAGGCGATGGCGACGATCCAGTCGCAGTCGACCTCGAACCCCTCGTCGATCGCGCAATGGGCCTCGGTGGAGGCGCTGAACGGTCCGCAGGACTTCATCCCCGTGCACAACAAGGTGTTCAAGGAACGCCGCGACCTCGTGGTGTCGATGCTGAACCAGGCCAAGGGCATCGAGTGCCCGCGGCCCGAAGGCGCGTTCTACGTCTACCCGTCCTGCGCCGGCACCATCGGCAAGACCGCGCCATCCGGCAAGGTGATCGAAAACGACGAGGACTTCGTCACCGAGCTTCTGGAGAGCGAAGGCGTCGCCGTCGTTCAGGGCTCGGCGTTCGGGCTCGGACCGGCGTTCCGCATTTCCTACGCCGCCAAGACATCCGATCTCGAAGACGCCTGCAAACGCATCCAGCGCTTCTGCGGCAATTTGCGATAGGGCGTTTCGGGCGAAGGCCGGCAATATCTTTTATGAAGAGGCCCGCGCAAGCGGGCCTCTTTTCGTCGTGTCGAGCAACTTCGTCTGTTCTACGCGGCCGAGATATCTGTTCTACGCGGCCGAGATAAAAGTAATGCGGCCGCCGCCGCGTTTGCGATGAGGCTTCATGGTAATCTCTATGTCCTGATCGAAGGCGGTGAGCATTCGCATCAGTTTTTCTACAGAAACCAGACGGAGTTGGCCACGCAGCAGCTTCGACAAATCGGGCTGTTTCATCTGGATCAGCTTGGCTGCCGCGACCTGGGTCAGGCCACGTTCAGCGATCAGCCGCTTCAGCTGAACGACCAGTGCAGCTTTGAGTTGATGCTCCTCTGCATTGGGCAGACCAAGGTCAGCGAAGATATTGCCGCTTCCGATTTCATGGGCAGGCAGCTTTTTCGCGCTCATCATCGAACTCCCCTGGTTGCCTGGTGAATGGCTTCGGCGTCGCGCAGGCGTTGGCGTATCAGGTCCATGTGCCGCTGAGGGGTGGCTCTCCCGCTGGTGGATTTTTTCTGAAACGCGTGCAGGACATACAGGGCGCCCTCGAGCCGTATTGTGTAGACGGCTCGATAGGTATCGCCGTCAAAATTGTCCCGAATCTCCAAAACTCCACTCAGCCCCTTCAGCGGGCTTGGCGCTGTGCGGATGCTCTCCGATCTGCGCTTCAAAAAGGGCTTGCCCGATCCCGCTGCGGGCAGCCGCGGGAAATCCTTGCAAGTCCTTTCGGCTGGAGCCGACGAAAACCGCAGGCTTCATGGGGCGGAGCAGATCTTTCACGAAATTGATAGATATATACCTATAAGTGCGTGTCAAGGGCTTGTGACCGCGTTGCGAGACAAGGGCAACGAATGCTCGGTGGCTTGCTGCGAAGCCTGACACCAGGGTGGGTGGCGCGTGGCAAAAATCTCGCTCGACACCCGCAACAAGGCCCGGCGCTGCGGCCAATCTGGCACAGCCCATGGTGTTGTGGCATAGAAGCGGCCTCGCTTCGTTTCTCTGCCCGCATCATTTTTCAGCCGGAGATTACTTCATGGTTCGTTCGTTCATTGTTACCGGTGCTGTCCTTGGCCTTATGGGAGCCTCCGTCGGGGTTGCGAGCGCGCAATCCCCGCAGCGTGTGCAGGTCGGCGTGCTGGAATGCCGCGGCGGCGCCAGCGTTGGATTCATCGTCGGCTCCGTCACCCATCTCGGCTGCGTATTCCGCGCCGACGGTTTGCCGGAGGATCGCTATGTCGCCACCATCCGCAAGGTCGGCCTCGACCTCGGCATTACGCAGGAATCGGCGCTTGCGTGGGGCGTGTTCGCGCCGGTGGCGCGGCTCGGACCCGGTGATCTCTCCGGCGACTATGTCGGCGCGCAAGGCAGCGCGACGCTCGGTGTCGGCGTCGGCGGCAACGTGCTGGTCGGCGGCTCCGCGAATTCGATCGCGCTGCAGCCGCTCAGCGTGCAGGGCCAGGTCGGCATCAGCATCGCTGCCGGATTGGAGAGCCTGGAGCTTCGGCCGGGTCGCTAGACTGGTTGCGCCGCGTCCGCTTCATCAAGCGGGTGTTTCAGCAACGGCACGAAACCGACAAGCCAGATTGCGAAGGCGAACGACCAAAGGCAGGCGCTCAGGACATAGTGCTGGCCGAGCAGGGATGTGCCGATGCCGATTTCCGGCAGCACCCTGACGAGACCGGCAGCGATCATCGCGATGACGGCTGCATGCGCCTGCCAGGGCAGATCGAGCGCCCGCCCGGTGTGGCGCAGCCCCGCGATGATGAATACGCTCAACACAGCGAGGCCGAGGCTGGCGACCGACAGCGCGTGAAATCCCGTCGCCGGAGCTAACGGAAAGCCTAATCCCGCCAGACCGATCAGCAGGAAGCCGACACCCGCGAACAGATTGGCGCCGGCCAGCGCCAGCACATGCGTACGAACGACTGCGGTGCCGATGAACCATTCCGCGAGGCGATCGAAAAAGGCGGCGGCGGCGGCCAGCGCGAGATAGGACGGCACGGTCGAGCCGGGGGCGGTGAGCGCCGCCACGGCATAGAGCGCGACCAATCCCGCCGTGAGGTTCTGCCTGCCGGGATGCGGACGGTAAGGCGTGGTTTCTCCGCTCGGGTCCAGCGCGAGGTTGATGACGGCCACGTTGATGCGTGCCACCGCGAGCGAGAAGAATATCACGAACACCATCAGCGCAGCGTGAAGCAGGCGCGCGGCGACGTCGGTCATACCGGCCATCCACGAGATGCGTACGGCCAGTTCGATGAGCCAGAACAGTGCCGCCCAGACCGCAAAGGACGCATGCCGTGTACTGCCACGGTCGATCAAGGCTTTGAGCACGTACCAGAACAGCAATCCCAGGAAGGCCAGATCGGTCGCCATCGCCACGGCAACGAGCGCGTCGAGCCCGACGAATCCGATCAACCGTCCCGGCAGCCAGAGCCACAGCAGGACAAGAAGCGCGCGGTTCCTGCGTGGACGCGTGTCGGTCCATTCGGGCATCGCGGAGGTGAGGAAGCCGGCGAGTGCCGCGCCGTAGGTGCCGAAGATCATTTCATGTGCGTGCCACTGGCTCGCCGGAATATCGTGGGCGAACGGCAAGGCGAACACGAACAATGCAACCCATGCCAGCGGCGAGAATATCGCATGGCAGGCGGCAACGGGAAAAAACAGACGCAGGCCTTCCACGAGCCAGGGGTTGGAGTTTGATGGTCCGGGGTCAGGTCGACAGCGGTCGGTCACCGGACACGCTCCCGCTCGCCGTCGAACAGCACGCCAAACGTCGGATCGCGCGACCAGGCCTCGACCATTTCGAAGACAATGCGTTCGCTGCGTTCGCCCGGCCTGCCCTCGATGGTTCGGTCTGCCGCCAGTCCCTCGACACTGCCGGACATCACGACGAGCCGATGGGCGACGCGGACCGCCTCCGCGAGATCATGCGTCACGAACAGTGCAGAGAAATGCTCGCGCGCCGCCGCTTCGATCACGAGTTGCTGAAGCGCCCGCTTGAGTCCGACGTCGACGGCCGTGAACGGCTCGTCGCAGAAAACGACGTCGGGGTCGACCGCCAGCGCCCGCGCGACCGCTACCCGCTGCCGCATGCCACCGGAGAGTTCCGCCGGAAACTTGTCGAGATCCAGCGGATGCAGGCCGACTTCGCGCGCGCGGCGCTCGGCGGCCTCGACGCGCACGGCTGCTGCCGCGCCGATCGCACGCAGGCCATAGGCGATGTTGTCGCGCGCGGTCATCCAGGGCAGCAGCCGCGGCTCCTGAAACACCACGGCGTGGCGGCGATAGGTGCGACGGACCCGGCCGCGCAACGGATCGGTGAGGCCAGCTGCGATCTGCAGCACCGTGGTCTTGCCGCAGCCCGACGGCCCGATCAGGGCGACGACCTCACCTTCTGCGAGCGTCAGATCGAGCTTTTCGAACACGGGGCGGCCGAGGAAGGCATGTCCGACGCCGTCGAGCGCGAGCTTCATCGCTTGACTCCCCACGGCAGACCGGCCTCGCGCCAGCTTTCAAGCCGATCGCGCAGGGGATGCAGGAACGCGTATTCCGTGATCAGCGCGAAGGTGACGACGGCGACAATCAGGGCCATCACTCTTGGAATGTCGAACAGCGCGCGAGCTGTCGCCAGTTCGCCGCCGATCCCGCCGGAATTCGACAGGAGTTCGGCCATGACCGTGACTTTCCACGCCGTTCCCGCTGTCGTGGTCCAGGCCGGAAAAAGATACGAGATCAGATGCGGCGCCGTGACGGTGCGAAACCGCATCCAGATTCCGGCACCGAACGAGCGGGCCATGGCGTCAAGCGCGCGGTCGCGCGTCGCGACGCCTTCGAGCCCGCCGGCAAACGAGATCGGAAGCGCTGCGACCACCACGGTCAGGACGGCAGAAGCGCCTGTCGATCCGAACCAGATCAGCGCCAGCACGATCCAGGCGATCGGCGGGACGCCGAGGATCACGGTCACGACCGGCCGCAGCAGCCGCATCGCCGCGAACGAATAACCCGCGATCGCTCCGGCCATGGTGCCGATGCCGACCGCCAGGGCGAAGCCGGCGAGCGAGCGTTCGGCCGTCTCCCTCGCGGCTTTGGCAAAGGACGGCTCGTGAACGATGGCAGCCAACGCCTGCAGGGTTTCCAGCGGCGAGGGCAAGACAAAGGAGCCGTAGAATTCATGGCCGGCCTGCCATGCCGCCGCCAGGCAGAACAGCCCGGCCATTCCGGCCCATGCCGACCAGACATATCGGCCGGCCCATCCAGCCAGTGCAAGGCCGTGCGCCGCCAATCTCACAGGGCGTAGAACCGGTCGTCCGGCTGCTTGCCGCCGATGATGCGCGGATCATCCTTCGCAAGAAGCTCGAACAGGCTCGATAGGTCTGCGCGGGCGGCGGAGGCGGTGCGCACGACCAGTCTGCTGAAGGGGATTGATTTTTCGACCATGGGAGCCGGTAGATCGAGCACGGACGCTGCGGTTGACGCCGCCGCCGCCGGATTCTTGAGCACGGCCTGCAGCGCCTGTTCCAGCGCGGCGTGCAGCGCCGCAACACCGGATGCACCGATCTCGGTTGCAAATCGGTCTGATACCGCGAGCCCGGCCTGGGCGATCGTGGTGGTTCCGGCGACGTTCAGCCATTCCTTCTGGCAATCGACGGCGCGCTCCAGATTTCTCCAGAACGTCGCGGCCTTGGCGATCACCGCGCTGCCGGCAGGTTCGGAGAGCAGCGCTGCGTCGACGCGCCCCACCATCAGCAGTTGGACCGCTTCCAGCGGCGTGCCGGAATATTCGATCGTCAGCTCCGACGTCTTGACGTCGGCGGAGGCAAGCAGACGGCGGAAGATGTAATCCGGCATGTCGTTGCGGAACGGCACGGCCACCCGCTTGCCCTTGAGCCCGGCCACGCCGCGGACGGTGCCTGCGGGGGCCACCACAAACAGGAGACCGTCGGTCAGCACATTGACGAGCCGCAGGCCGAGGCCTCGATTGTGGAGATTGGCGGCGACGTAGGTCGGAACGACGGTCGCCGCCATCGATCCGGAACTGATGCCAGCGCGTATCTCGTCCGGCGTCTTCCAGACCCTGAACGCCGCGTGCGGCACGATCGGCTTCAGCAGGCCACTGTCGATGGCATGCGTGAGAATGACAGAGGGGGTCGCCGGTGGCCCCCAGAAGGTCACCGGCTCCGCAGCCCGCACAATGCGCGGCGCCGCAAGCACCGTCAGCGGCAGGCCCGCGATCAATGTTCGACGGTTGATCATGGCGATGTCCTCAATCATGCAGGCGGTCGGCGCCGCCTGCGCTAAAATCGCGCTTTCATGCCGGCGTAGAACCCGCGGCCATCGCCGGGCAGAAAGGCCGCCTGATCCGGCCGCGCCTGGTCGATGATGAGCGTCGACGATGCGTAGGTTTCGTTGAACAGGTTGGTGATCTCGCCGAACACGGAGAAGGTCTTGTCGATCTTGTACTCGGTACGCAGATCGACGACGACGTAGGGATCGGCGTACAGCGTGTTCATGTTGTCGACGGGCGTCCTTCCGGGACTCCAGCGGACGGCCCCCTGAAGCCGCCAGCTTTCCGTCGCCTGAAACTGCAGCATCGCATTGATGAGATGAGGAGGCGCGCCCGCAAGGCGGTTGTTGCCGCGCAGCGGATCGTTATCGAAGCGAAAATCCTGGAAGGTGTAGGCGATGCGGGCAGTGAGCTGCTCGGTCAGTTTGGTGCCGAGGCCTAGCTCAATTCCGAAATGAGTGGTCTTGTCGGCATTGATTGCGCCGAGCGGAGCCCCGGTCGAATCGCGCAGACTGAGCAACTCATTTTCGACCCAGGAATAGTAGGTTACAGCGTCCCAGGAAAGCCGGTCCGTTCGGCCCCGCCAGCCGGCCTCGATCGTCGTTGCTGTCTGGGCCTCAAGGTCGGGTGTCGTGAAGGCCGCGGCCGCCAGGAACGGACTTCCCGGATTCGGTCGGCCCGGACTGGAGTTCGGCGTGCCGTTTACGGTGGCCAGAAGATCGTCATGGGTGGGCGGCTCGAAACTGCGGCTCACCGCGGCAAACACGGTGTTGGTGTTGTCGGGCCGGTACGACAGCGCGAGGCTCGGACTCCATCCTTGATAGGAGCGTGAGTAGCTCGTGCTTTGCGTCGGCACCGCGCCATTCGGCAACAGAACGGTGGGTTTGGCCGGATTGTAGGCGATGGTCGGGCGGGTCGGAAGCTTGTAGGTATCGTCGTTGTCCCGCGTCGAATGGGCGTAGGAGATGGCGGGTGAAAGCGTGAAGGCTGGCCAGACCGGAATATTGAGCCCGGAGTAGAGCGCGAGCGTGGTGGCATCGAGCTCGCTCTCTCCGAATTTCGCACCGGTCAATCCGGACTGGTTGATGTAGTTTTCGCGACTTGCCGAGCCGGCGGTGAGCTGAGCCGTGGTCTCCAGCAGCGGCAGGACGGCCGCGGCGGGGTTGTAGGCATACCGCACCAATCCGGTGAAATCGCCGCCCTTCGTCTTCCGGATGCCTGACGAGATCGGAAACCGGAACGTGTCGTCGGTGTGGGTATATCCGACGGCGACATCGATCAGATGGGCATCGAAAGTGGCCGTGGTTCTCGACCCGACAAGGAATTGGCTTGCTTCGCGCCGGGGCTTGTCGCGCAGCACGTTTGGGCCGGGATTGATGGCGACGCCGCCGACGACGCTCGGTCCGCCGTGGACCTGACGCGGATCGGCATACATCGCGCTCTTGGTCAGTGGTCCCGCCACGTCGAAATCGATTTCGGCATAACCGGCGAAAAACCGCGTGCTCACATTCTCCGAGTGCTTGACGCCCACATTGCCGCTGATACCGACCTGTTGGGAGCTATTGTAGTCGCGGAACCCGTCGCGACGGCTCGCATTGAATTCGATGAGCCGTCGAAATTGTCCTTCTTGAAGCCTGCCTGGCCGGCGCTGCCGATCTGGCCGAAGCTTCCGCCGCTGACCGTCATCTGCACACCCGGCTGGGTCGAGCCGGTCGGCGATACGAAGTTAAGCGCTCCGCCGAGCACGGTCGCGCCGAGGCGATTTGCCATATAGCCGCGATAGACCTCGATGGATTCGGCCAGTTGTGGGTTGGCGAATCCGACGATGTACGAGCCATCGGCCCGGTTGAGCGGCAGGCCGTTCTGGAGCACCAGAATTCCGCGCTCGACCGGATTTTGCTGAAGGCCCGAACCGCGAATTTGTATCCGCGGCTGATCATTGCCGCCGAAGAAGTCCTGAACCACGACGCCCGGGACGCCGCTGAGCGCCTTCGACACGGTTGGATTCGCGGTAATGGGAAAATCCTTGCGCTCAACGAGCGCTACTCCGCCCGCAAGGGCATCGAAGCGGGCGCGCACCGACGATGGCGGCACGGCGGCATCGGCAACCGCAGCGCTTTCGCGCCGCGGCGATGTGGCGGCACGCCGCGGTCCGGTCGTTCGGCCGCGCTGTGCCGCCGGCGCAGCCCGTCGCGGGGCCTCCACCGTGACCGGATCCAGCACGACCGCTGCGCCCGGACTAGCCGACTGCGCGAGGCATACCTGGCTCGCCGCAGTCGACAGCAGAAACGCCGACGCCGCCCGCAAAATCAATTGCGTCCCTTGCGTCCCGTTTGAAGATTCAAGACGCCGCAGCGCCGTCAAATTCGCCTTATTCCTGGTCACGACAACTTCCTTGCCCCGCACGTCGCCACGTTTGCCCAGGCCGTCACCGAAGTGACGTCCTGGGCGTCATGAATTTTGAGGTTTGATCTGGATGGCAATCGGGCTGTCTTGACCGTCCGCAACTTGGATGCGTGCGATCCGGCGATCTTTGCGCTGGCGCAAAGAGGGGCGGGTCAACATTACTATCGTTCTAAGGAAGCTTCAGTCGAAGGGAGAGGCCGCGCGCCCACGACGGCGGTGTTCGCTAGCACAGCGCCCTCGCTTCACGACGCACCGCAGCGAGATTTTTCCCGCTTGCCAAAATCGCGGGACAGGCGGAGCATCCAATTCGCCGACCCAATCAAGGGCCGAGCTCCAACCAAGGAGGCGGCAATGGGACAAGACGTCAGAAGTCCCCGTGGTCCACGGTGCATTGCGCTGGTGGGCCCATTCCAAAGCGGTAAAACAACACTTCTGGAAGCGATACTGGCGCGAACGGGCGCCATCAAGAATGCCGGCAGCGTCGACGCCGGAACTTCGGTCGGCGATTCCAGCCCCGAGGCGCGGAACCACAAGATGGGCGTGGGCCTCTCCGCCGCCACGACCAGTTTCATGGGCGACAGTTACACCTTCATCGACAGTCCCGGCTCCATCGAGTTCGCGCATGACATGCGCGCCGCTTTACCTGCGGTCGATGCCGCGGTGGTGGTCTGCGAGGCGGACGAGAAGAAGCTGCCGCAACTGCAGATTATCCTGCGCGAGCTGGAGGATCTCGGCATTCCCCGCATCCTGTTTCTGAACAAGATCGACCGCGCCAGCAAGCGCATCCGCGAGACGCTCGCCACCCTGCAGCCGGCCTCGCGCGTGCCGCTGGTGCTGCGCCAGATTCCGATCTGGAACGGCGATCTGATCGAAGGCTTTGTCGATCTCGCGCTGGAGCGCGCCTTCGTCTACCGCGAGCACAAGCCCTCCGAAGTCGTTGCGCTGGAAGGAGGAAATCTCGACCGCGAAAAGGAAGCGCGGTTCTCGATGCTGGAAAAGCTCGCCGATCACGACGATGCGCTGATGGAACAATTGCTGGAAGATATCCAGCCGCCGCGCGATGCTGTGTTCGACGATCTCGCCCGCGAATTGCGCGAGGGCCTGATCTGTCCGGTGCTGCTCGGCTCGGCGGCGCGCGAGAACGGCGTGATGCGGCTGATGAAGGCGCTGCGGCATGAGGCGCCCGGCGTGGCCGAGACGGCCAAGCGGCTCGGCGCGTCCTCACAGAAAGATGCGCTGGCCTATGTGTTCAAGACCATGCATTTGCAGCACGGCGGCAAGCTCTCGCTGGTCCGGCTGCTTGCCGGCCATCTCGATGACGGCGCCACGCTGCAGTCCTCTTCCGGCGAAGCCGGGCGTGTCTCCGGTATCCTGGCGGTCAGCGGCGGGCACGACACCAAGCGGGCGTCGGCGGAAGCCGGCGAGACGATCGCGCTCGGCAAGCTCGACGCAGTCAAGACCGGCGACACGCTGTCGAGCGGCAAGACCGCGCCGCCGTCGCTGGTGAAGGTCGAGC
>DAIMKE010000082.1:0-11814 GCA_036721875.1 Bradyrhizobium sp.
CGCGTAATAGTCGCCCTTCTCCTCGAACAGACGCGCGTACTTCGCCATCTTTTCCTCGTCGAGTGCGACGCCGAGGCCCGGTCCGGCCGGGACGTCGATCATGCCGTCGCGATAGGCGAACTTGCCGCCGGCGATGATGTCGTCCTCCAGATAATGATAATGCGCGTCGCCCGCGACGACCATTTCGGGAATGGTGCTTGCGGTGTGGAGCATCGCCGCCAGCTCGATGCCGAACTCGGTGCCGGAATGCATCGCCACGCCGACGCCGAAGGTCCGGCAGGTATTGCACAGGTCGCGCACGCCCAGCGGCCCTTCCCAATAATGGATGTCGGTCAGGATCAGGTCGGCCGTATCGCGGCGGATCGCCGGGCCGAGATCATCGAAGCGCGCGGGGTACATGTTGGTCGCAATCGGAATGTTCACGCGGCGGCGAACCGCGTTCAGACCCTCGATCCCCCACGCCGGATCCTCATACCATTCGAGATTGATCCGCTCCAGCCGCCGCCCGATGGCGATTGCGGTCGGTACCGACCAGGTGCCGTTCGGATCGATGCGCAGGTTGAAGGCGTCGCCCATGCGCGCGCGGCACGCCTCCATCGCGGCGGCTTCCTCCTCCGGCGCCATCACCCCTGCCTTGAGCTTGGCGGAACGGATGCCGAGCGTCTCCGCCAGTTCCTCGCAATGATCGGCGATGTCCTGGGGATCGGCGTCGTCGCCGCCGCCGGGGCGGTCATAACGCCAGAACAGATAACCGATGAACGGCAATCGCTGGCGCAGACTGCCGCCGAGCAGGTCGGACACGGATCGCCCGGTCGCCTTGCCCTGGATGTCGAGCAGCGCCATCTCGATCGCCGCATAGATGCGCGCGTTGGGCATGAAATAGGTGTTGCGCAGCGTCCGCTGCTTGATCACGCCGATATGGTAGGGATCATGGCCGATGATCCGCGACGCCAGCCGCTCGAACGCGGCACGCTGGTCGCCGCCGCCGACCTCGCCAAGCCCGGTGATCCCTTCGTCGGTCATGATCTCGATGATCGTGCGAACGAAATAGCCGGGATGGACGCCGGTGTTCGACCGCAACGTGGCGCTGAGCGGAATAGCGACACAACGTGCCCGTGTTCCGGTAATTTTCATACGACAGACTCATCCTGAAAATGTTGCGAGCCGGGTCTGCCGCGTTCGACCCAGGCTTCATATTGCCGCATCGCGGCATCATCCGGCGGATAAAGGCCGGTGACCGGCCGCCCCGCGCGAAGTTCGACGGCGATGAAGTCCTCCACATCCTCCTTGCGAACGGCCAATCGCGCGACCTCCGCCGCCATCGCGCGCGGGATGACCACGATTCCCTCATCATCGCCGACGATGATGTCGCCGGGGCGCACCGACACCCCACCGCAGGCGATGGCGAGCTGGACATCCTCCGGATGATGGCGGACGACCACGGGCGGCGCGGCGGGGGCCGAGTGAAACGCCGGCATGTCGAGCATTCCGATTTCGGGCGAGTCCCGAAAGCCCCCGTCCGTGACGATGCCGGCGACGCCGCGTACCTGCATGCGCAGCGCAAGCAGTGCGCCGCCCGAGGCACCCGCTGCGTCACCGCGCGAGTCGACCACCAGCACCGCCCCCGCGGGGACGGTTTCGGTCGTGACGCGTTGAAGATCCGTGCGGCTATCGCGTTCGAACAGGCTGTCGATGTCTTCACGGCACGGAATCATCCGCAACGTGTAGGCGGGTCCGACCATGCGCGCCTTCCCGGGCTGAACCGGCCGAACCCCCTGCATGAACACGTTGCGAAGGCCCTTGTTGAACAGGATCGTCGTCAAGGTCGCGGTGGACGCCAGGCGAAGTTGCTGCGCGATGTCGGCTTCAAGCGCCTGTGATCGCTCGGGCATGAAAGTCTGGACCTTTGTTCAGCAAAGTGACTGGGCAACTGATAGTCAGGCGGCGGACAGCTCGTCAATCAGAAATATATAATCTATAATCGTTGACGCGCCGGCTGTGCGACGGCAAGCTGGCCGCATCGATTCATTCCGTTGATGAACGCAGCAGGGCCATGCGCGACAACCCGAACCCCGACACATCCACGCTGCCGATCGTTCCCACCATGGCCTGGGTCATCCTGGCGCTGACATCGCTCGATTCGATCCTGGGCATGATCGACCGTCAGGCGATCTCTGTCCTGAAGGCAACGCTGCGGCTCGAGATGGGGATCGGCGACGCGCGGTTCGCGGTGCTGGTCGGCATTTTCCTGACCACCTATGCAATTTTCTATCCGATCTGCGGGCGGCTGGTCGATCGCTTCGGCAGCCGGGCCAGCCTGACCGCATTCATCCTGATCTGGTCGGCGGCGACGGTGATGAGCGGGCTCGCCAATTCCTACCATGAACTGCTGGTCTTTCGGGCCGTACTCGGCGCGGCCGAGGCGGGTCTCGTGCCCGCGACCATCGCGGCACTGGTGGTGTGGTTTCCCCGCGCCCGGGTCGCCACCGCATACTCGCTGCGCGCGGTGCTGGTGGCGCTGGGGCCGATCATGGCACCGCCCGTCATCGCGTGGCTCGCGCTGACCTATGGGTGGCGATACGGCTTCATCGTGCCGGGTTCGGTCGGCATTCTCTTTGCGCTCGCCTGGTACGCCGCCAATCGTAACCCGCCCGATTATGGGGAGAGCGAACCGGCGAAGCAGGCGAGTGACCTGAGCCCGATGCGCGAAGTGCTGGGCAACAAGATGCTGTGGGGACTGATCGCGGCGCGACTGATCAGCGATCCGCTGTGGTTTTTCATCCAATATTGGCAGGCCGGTTATTTCCAGGAAGTGCTGGGATTGACCCTGGGCGAGGTGGGCTGGCTCCTCTGGATCCCACCGCTTGCGGCGGCGCTGCTCGCGTTTCCGGTCGGCCAGGCTTCCGATCGGTGGGTCAAGTCGGGCATGGAGCCGGCACGTGCGCGGGTCCGGGCGATGCAACTGGTCGCTCTGGTCGGGCCACTGTTCGCAATCATTCCGCTGACCA
The DNA here is from genome assembly GCA_036721875.1 of Bradyrhizobium sp. Taxonomy (GTDB): domain Bacteria; phylum Pseudomonadota; class Alphaproteobacteria; order Rhizobiales; family Xanthobacteraceae; genus Bradyrhizobium. The sequence continues at coordinate 3,009 of DAIMKE010000082.1, forward strand.
CCAATATCTGGGCGGCGATGGCCCTGTTTGCCGTGGTGCAGGCGGCGGCTCTGGTCTGGCTCACGCTCTCCAACATCCTTGCTGCGGCGCTGTTTCCGCGTCGCGCGGTCGGGACGGCGGTCGGCGTCCTGAACGCGGTCGGGACGGTCGGCGCTGCACTGTTCAATTTCGCAGTCGGCCCGGCGGTGGAGACCTATGGCTACACGCCGGTGTTCGTCGTCGGAGCACTGCTGCACCCGCTGGCAGCGACGCTATTGTTCCTTGCCTATCGGCGACGCGGCGCGAGCGGAGCCTCTCCGGCGCCCACTCGCGCCTCGGCAACCTGAAGCAAGCCAACGCGACAGCCGACGCATGGTGTTCAAGAAACCAGTTTCTCAGGAAGTTCGGATGCGACTTTATCCACTCACGCTTCTCGCGCTGCCGCTGATTCTCTCGGCAGCCGAAGCTCAGACACCGGCGAGCCGCATAATATCGGCGCGCGAACGGCCGCCCGTGCACGTCCGCATCGACCAGCAAATGGCGACAGGTCTTCGCGCCGGATTCAAGGGCGACCTGTCGCTGAACCCCTACTGGTTGATCGACCGCGACGGCGTTCCACATATCCTCGAACAGGATGGGGTTGCCCGGATCATTGCGACGCTCGCGCCAGCGGCTATGCGGTCCTCAGGGCACAGCCCGACGATCCGGATCGGCGGGATCGGCAGCGAACTGACCTTCTGGACCAGCACGGGCGAACCCAATCCCGATTGGTCACAGGGGCGGCTGACCCCGCGTAGCATGGCGGCTCTTGCGACGCTCGTCAGGCGCACCGGTTACCGGGTCATCCTGACCGTCAATCTGGGCCAGTACCGCCGTGGCAACCAAAGTCCCGAGCGCGCCGCAGACATGGTCCACCATGCCAAGCTGGCACTCGGCGAAAGCCTGGCCGCGGTCGCAATTGGCAATGAGCCGTCGCTCGAGCCCTTCACCTACGACCGCAATCATGACCGCTCCTACCAGCCAGACGAGATTGACCTGTACTGGCAGGATTGGAACCTGTTTCGCTCGGCGATCGTGGAGCGGGTGCCCGGAATGCGCTTTTATGGCCCGTCCGATTTCGCCATCGACGACCACAACAATATCAAACCCACGATCTACGAAGGCTTTGTCGAGCGGCAGGCAGCGCTGCGCGATGCAACGGGCGTCGCTTCAGTCGATACACTCACCTACCATCACTACACCGCCACTGCCTGCGAGAACGCGGAACAGGCGACGATCCCGATCCTTCTTTCTTCCGTTCAGCGCGAGCGCACGCGACGCGTGGCGCGCAGGCTGCACACCGATGCGGCGAGGCTGGGCGTGCCGGCGGCATTCGATGAGCGCAATTCGGCGTCCTGTGCTGGCAAGGCCGGGGTCAGCAACACGATGGCCTCGGCGCTTTGGGCGCTCGACGCCATCCTGCTCAATGTTCAGGAAGGCATTGTCGGGCAGAATTTTCACGCGATGCTCGGCCGGTGCGGCGATGAGAAGCCGCGATATGGCTGGTACACCCCGTTTTGTGCCGCGACTGACGCCGACGCCGTCGCGGGCAAGCTGATCGCGCAGCCGATCTTCTACGGCATGCTCGCGGCGCGACTGGTGCCGGATGGTCGCTACTTGGCGGTCACCCATTCCGGTCCGGAAACCCTGCGAATCTTCGCGGTTCGTGAAGGGCAGGACGCCGGGGCCAGGCTGTCGATCGTGGTCATCAATGTGGCCGATCCGGCCCCCCGGCCCGCCGAGGATATCGTCATCGATCTCGGATCGACCTATATGGCGGCATCGTCCGTGACGCTTCAGGTTGCGGGGAAAGATGGGTTGCGTGCCACCAGCCAAGTCCGGCTGGGCGGCGGCGAGGTCGATGCGAAGGGCCAGCTGAACGGCATGAAGTGGCTCCCGCTTTCACTGTCAGGAAATTCGCTATCGCTGAGCGTCGCGGGGGCTACCGCGCAGGTCATTCGCATCGAGTGAGCAGGCGCGACGTCGCGGCCAGTCGGGTTATCCCCGCCAGGGCGGGATCACCACGCCCGTCCAGTCCACACCGACACGCAGTAGCGCACCATCGAGAGGACCTGACGTCAATCCGCCGGGCCCGCGCCGGGTTGTTACGTACAGGTCGCGTAGCACTCCGCCGCCGAAACATGGGCGCGTCGGCCAGGTGACGGGCAAATGCACCGTGTCGGTTAGGATGCCGTTCGCCGCGAAGCGATAAATGCGGCCGGCATCGGTCGCGGCGACCCAGTATCCGCCCTGCGAGTCCATCGCCGCACCGTCGGGCCGCCCCGCCAGACAGTTGAAGTCAGCGAACATATGACGACTGCCGATCGCACCGGTCACGACATTATAGTCGGTGGTCCAGATCCTTTGCACGTCGGGATGGCTGTCAGCCACGTAAAGCGTACGCCCATCCGGCGAGAAGGCGAGACCATTGATCGTCCGGAACCCGTCGAGCAGGCACCGCCAGCCGTCGCTGCTGCAAAAGGCATAAAGCCGGCCGCTCGGCTGGCCCTGGTTCGGTGCAAGTGCCAGCGTCCCGATGATCAGGCGTCCGATCGGATCCGTCGTCGCATCGTTGAAGCGGTGCGTCGCCGCCGAATGGCCCGGCGGCGCGCCCAGGAAGCGCGGCGCTTCGCCCCCTCCGATCTGCCACAGGCCGCGCGTGCCGCCCGCGACCAGGGTATCACCGGGTCCGGCGACGACCGCGCCGACCGGTTCGCCCAGATCCACGCTCTGGGTTCGACCGCTCGCTGCCTCCGTGACGTGGACCAGCCCCCCGGGAATGTCGACCCACGCCACCGCGTTGCGGTCCGGCAGCCACACCGCGCTTTCGCCCAGCATGGCCCGGATATCGCCGTGTGCGGCTACCGCTGGGGAGACACGCCCGGTCAGAACGTCGCCGAAAAGCCAAAGAAGAAGCGTCGGTCATCGATCAGCAACGAGTTCAGCCGCGAGGACACGCCGTCGAAGCGGCGTTCGGGGCGCCGCAACAGGTTCTGGCCGTCGACGGTCAGCTTGATCGTGTCGGTCAGATTATAGGAGAGCGTCGCATCGAGCTGGGTCTGGTTGTCGACATAACGGCTGCCGCCGAGCGACGCGGACTGGATCGCAAGCAGATAGTCGCTTCGGAAAGTGTAGGCGACGCGCCCCTGGACCGCGCCCTTTTCGTAATAGCCGATCAGGCTATAGCTGTGGGTGGACAGGTTGGGCAGCGGCAAGGTGTTGCCTGTCAGCTCGTCCGGTGTCGGAGTCGAGCTGTCCGCATAGGTGTAGTTGGCCTGGACCCCCAGTCCGTCGAACGGTGCGGGCAGGAAAGACAAGGCGTGCTGGTAATTCACCTCAAAGCCGCTGACACTGCCGTCCTCGCCATTTTCAGGCCGTGTGATCTGAAAGACATTGCCGGTGCCGTTGGGGTTGATGAAGCCCGGAATCGTCTCCGATGTCACCACCGACCGGGTGAATGAGCCGACGGTCTTGTGGAACAGCGATACCGCCAATAGGCTCGCATTGGCGAAGTACCATTCGACCGACAGATCTGCTTGCTCTGCCCGATACGGATCGAGCAGTGGATTGCCCCCGGTCCCGGTATTGCTGACGATCGAGACCGCCGAGCCGGCGGACAAGTCGCTGAGCGGCGGCGACGCCACCACGCGTGCCGCCGACAGGCGAAGCACAAGCGTGTCGGTCAGGTCGGCGACCAGCGTCGCGCTCGGCAGGAAGTCGGTATAGTCAGTCGAAAAGGTAACCGGCAGGACCTGAGCGCCGGAGACGACGTTGCCGGATGACGATCGGCTGGTCCAGATGTAGCGCGCGCCGACATTGCCGCGCATCGGCACGCCCAGCAGGTCGAACTTCAGATTGGCCTTGGCATAGATGGCATTGGTGGTCAGCGTGACCTGGCTGACGCTGGTCGGCGAGATCGGGGAGGCTTCATAGCCAAGGGACGACCGCGCCGCGGAGGCGTCGACACGACCGGTCAGGTAGCGGCTGGGAAAATCGCCGCTGGACCCGGGAAAAACGCCTCGGTCGAGCAAGCCGGTATAGCTGAGCGCGGGGATTTCACCCGGCGTGACCGATCCATCGCGGTTCGCATCAGCGACCGCCGCGATCTCGGGAAGCGTGATCGCCTGAACCCGCCGTGCCGTGTCGAAGCTGCGGTCTTCGTGCCGATAGCCGAAATCGAAGCTGGCGAGGGGACCCCACGCCGCGTCGTAGGTGAGGTCGAGGCGGCCCGCATAGCCTTCGTTATTGATGATATTGGAGTTTTCCGAGATCGATGCGACGCGGTACTGTTCGGGATCGTTGATGTCGAAGTTCGACGTGAGCGCATAATTGGGCAAGTCGGTGCCCGCTGCGAAGTCATAGGTGACATTTGCCGTCCGGCCTGGACGCGGGGCGATCACGAAGGTGAACGTGCCTGCGTCGATCGGAGATTCGCCGCGGCCATAGGAGCCGTCGGCCACGATCTTCAACCGGTCCTTTTCCCAGATCGCGCGCGAACCGATCTGGAAGACATCCGATTCATCTTCTTCCTCAAACACCAACGGCCGCAGCGTGACGCCGTTGAAGGTACCCGAAACGACGGTGCGGGCATCGTCGATCCGCGCGCCGACATCGTTGCTGTTCAACAGGATTTGCTGGTGGACCGGCCGCCCCTTCGCCTCGAACTTGTTGTACGTTCCCTCGAGGAGCAACTCGAGCTCGTCGGTGGGCTTCGCCTGGAACGAACCGTTGAAGGTCAGCCGCTCGACGCGTCGGGGAACGCGGATCAACTGCAGGCGGGCCGGGCGGAACAAATTGGCGTCGTTGACCCCGTCCCCCGTGCCGTCGATGTCGCTGACGCGGGTATAGTTCGCCACCTCGAACCGCTGCTGCTCGGTCTCGAGAGCTTGATAGGCAACATTGACGAGCAGCCCGAGCTTGTCGCCGCCGAAGCGGGTTGAGTAGAGCGCCGAGCCCCGGAACCCGAGATTGCGGTTCAGGTCGCCGTATTGACCCTGGGCACGCAGCGCCACGGTACCGTCGGGCAGGTCCAGCGGCCGCTTGGTACGCAAGTCGACGGTGCCGCCGAGCGCTCCCTCGATCTGGTCGGCGGTCGGCGACTTGTACACGTCCACGCCGGCGATGATGTCGGATGCGATCACGTCGAGCCGAGCCGAGCTGCCCGCATTAGCGCCGATGAACGTTCGGCCGTTGATCAGCGTATTGTTGAGCGAAATGCCCCGGATCGTGAAATCCGCGCCTTCGCCCCGAAAGCGCGTGATCTGCAGACCCGGAATCCGGCTGAGGCTGTCAACGACATTCTGGTCGGGCAGCTTGCCGATGTCCTGTGCCGAAATGGAATCAACGATGCCGACCGCATCGCGCTTTGTATCGATTGCCGCCTGAATCGACCTGCGAATGCCGGTGACCACGATATCGTCGTCGACAGTTTGGGCCTCCGCCTGGGGAACGTCGGCCGGACTGGTTTCATCGGCCGGCGTAACCTGCGCTGCCGCCTGACCGGTCAGCATCAGCAACATGAGTGAAGCCGTTCCCGTCGATGCCAGCAACCGTGCCCTAAAGATCATCCTACCCGCTCCCACTATTATATGGAATATATAATGTAGAGTCGTTCAAGGGCTGTCAATCGCCGATCCTGACGGGTCGTTTTAAGCGGTTCAGCAGCGACAATGGCCGGAAAGCGCCCGATTCATCCGCCGGGATCGACCTAGATTCTCGGGGTTGCCGCGATAAAGCGGCCGCCGACTCGCCCTGTCCCCGCCTGATCGGTGGCATCGTCGGCCAGCTCGAACCGTGCCGCATCGTCCTGCGGGTTATAGCCGACACGGCACCATGCATCACGATCAACGTTTGCGGCGGCATTGGCCGAAAATCCCCACAAGAGGTGATGCCCACCCGCCGGATCGCGAATACAGGCGTCGACGAGCCGGACGCAGTCGGCGGGGCTGAGCCACGTCACACGCTCGCGCGCCGTCATCGGGATGGGCCGACAGGTTCCGATGCGCAGAATGTAGACGTCTCCGCCCCCGCGCGCATGATGCAGGGTCAGCAACGCCTCGGCCGCCAGCTTCGAAACGCCGTACAGGCTATCCGCCGGTGATGGGGTCCGATGATCGAACCGCATGTCGAAGGGTGCATAACCGGCGGCATGCAACGAACTGGCGAAGATGATCCGTTGGCCAGGCCGCACCGCGCGGCATAGCGTCAAGGTCGCCGCGACATTACGATCGTGAAGCAGGTTCCACTCGGCATCATCGGCGTGACCGGCCAACTGGACGATGGTGTCGACGTCCGCGCATGCTCGCTCCATTGCCGCCGCGTCAGTAATGTCCAACTGAATTTGTGCGACGGAGCCGTCCGCCAGTTCCGCATTCGGCTCGATATCGGCAGCGACAACGACATGACCCCGGCTGACCAATGCAGGCACCAGATGACGGCCAATCCGCCCGGAGGCACCCGTGACCAGAACATGCTTGCCGACCATGACCAACCCTCTTTGATATTCTATTCTATATAATTATATGCTCTTGCTAGCGGGATGTCGGTCCAGAGCAAACACGGAAAGAGAACGATGACGGGTATTAGGGCGGGCAAGATCGATCCGACGACGGCGACGATGTATCTGCGCGTGACCGAGGCACTGCGTGGTGACATCGTGGCGGGCCGGCTGAAGCCGAACGATCGCCTGAAAGTGCCTGAGCTTGCCGTTGCCCTTGGCGTTTCACCGTCACCGATCCGCGAGGCGCTCCAGAAGCTCCAGTCGGAGGGACTCGTCACCCTCAAGCCGAACCATGGCGCGGTTGTGCGCGGGATCGACGCGGAGGAATTCGCGCAATTGCTCAGGCTGCGCGCCGCGATCGAGGGTATGCAGGCCAGCCTGTGCGCGGATCGAGCTTCCGCGGCATTCATCAGCCGCTTACGCACGCAGGTCGAGCGGTTCGGGCAAGCGATCGACATCGGCGATCGCGACGCGCGGCTGAAGGCGAACGCAACCATCCACAAGCTCATCAACGGGATCGACGGCAGCGTGGTCGCGCAGGAAATGTTGACGCGGATCGATGCGATCACGGCGGCGGTGCGACGCGAATGGCCGCTAGGCGCCGACCGGCTCGACGCTGCGCACCGCGAACATGTCGCCCTTGCCGATGCCATTGCCGACCGCGACCGCGAGCGTGCCGCCAGGGTGGCGCGCGATCACGTCCTGGCCACGCTGAACGACATTCTTCAGCATATGAAGGTCGCGGAAAGCTTCGCCTCCGGCTGAAGATTCACAAGCCTGGAAGTGTGTTCAACTGTTTCGGAAGGATCGATCTTGACGGAGGCTGTCCAGCTCACCGGTGCGATGTTCATCGGCGGGGTTTCGCGGTGGAGCGAGACGCGCTTCGCGGCATGGGATCCCGCGTCGGGTGCGGCGATTGAGGATGGCGCGTTCAGCGTGGCGTCTTTGGCCGACGTCGCCGATGCGTGCGCGTGCGCCGACGCGGCGTTTCTGCCCTATCATGCCCGGCCATTGGAAGACCGCGCGCGGTTCCTGGAGGCGATTGCAGACGCGATCGACGCGCTCGGCGACGGGCTGATCGAACGCGCCATGCGCGAGACCGGGCTTCCGACCGCGCGATTGGTCGGTGAACGCGCCCGCACCACCGCGCAGCTGCGCCTGTTCGCCGCGACCGTGCGCGACGGCGGCTGGCAGGCGCGCCGCCATGACCCCGCCGATCCGGCGCGCGTGCCGCCGAAGCCCGAACTTCGGCTGCGCAAGATTGCGGTCGGCCCGGTCGCGGTGTTCGGCGCTTCCAACTTCCCGCTCGCCTTCTCGGTCGCCGGCGGGGACACCGCCGCCGCGCTCGCCGCCGGATGCCCGGTGGTGGTCAAGGCGCATCCGGCCCATCCCGGCACGTCGGAGCTGGTGGCCACCGCCGTGCTGCGCGCCGCCGCGACGCTCGGGATGCCCGACGGCGTGTTCTCGTTGCTGGGCGGGCCGTCGCACGATATCGGCACCGCGCTGGTCGCCGATCCGCGCATCCGGGCGGTCGGCTTTACCGGCTCGCGCAGCGGCGGCATCGCACTGATGAAGGTCGCCGCCGCCCGCCCGGTGCCGATCCCGGTCTATGCCGAGATGTCGAGCATCAACCCGGTGGTGCTGATGCCCGCAGCACTCGCCGCGCGCGGCGATGCCATTGCCGACGGGTTCGTCGCGTCGCTGACGATGGGGGCGGGGCAGTTCTGTACCAACCCCGGCCTGGTGCTGGCGATCGAGGGTCCGGCGCTCGACCGGTTCCTGGCGCGCGCGGCCGCAACGCTCGCCAATGCCCCGGCGCAGACGATGCTGAGCGCCGGCACCCACCAGGCCTATCAGGCGGGGCGCTCCCGACTGGCCGCGCATCCCGATGTGCGGCTCGCCGGCGAAGGCCTGGCCGAGACCGGCCCGACCCAGGGCCGCGCGGCGCTGTTCGAGCTCGCTGCCGGCGCCTTCATCGCCGACCCCCGACTGGCGCACGAGGTGTTCGGCGCGACCGCGCTGGTAATCCGCTGCCGCGACCTCGCCGAACTCGGGCACGTGATCGCCAACCTCGAAGGCCAGCTGACCGCCACGCTCCACGCCGACGACGCCGATCACGCCGACGCGATCCCCCTCATCGCCCGGCTCGAGCACCGGGTCGGCCGCATCCTCGTCAACGGCTGGCCGACCGGGGTCGAGGTCTCACCCGCCATGGTCCATGGCGGACCGTTCCCCGCCACCTCCGACGGCCGCTCCACCTCCGTCGGCACCCTCGCCATCGACCGCTTC
>DAIMKE010000083.1:0-11792 GCA_036721875.1 Bradyrhizobium sp.
CGGCATAGATCTGCCGTCCGATCACCGTTCGCCGCGTGATGAAGGCGTAGAAGGCGATCAGTACCGTCATGATGACGAGGACGTTCGGCAACCCGCGATGCGAGGCGATCAGGTAGGTGAAATAAATTACCGCGCCTGACAGCACCGCACTTTTCGCGACGAAGAACGCGTAAGGCTCGACCTCGATCCCGTGCGAATGTTCCCGGGCGCGGCTCCTGGCGCTGGCATAGACCAGCGCGAAGGCCAGTACGATGCCGATCAGCAGCGAGGTTGGGTGCAGCGTGCCGACGTCCGGAAGCAGCTCCGGAATGAAGCCCGACGACAGCTTCTGGAAGGTCGCGGGAAACGGCCCGACGGACTGGCCCTGCAGCAGCGCCAGCGCAAGGCCCTTGAAGACCAGCATCCCGGCCAGCGTGACGATGAAGGACGGGATTCCGAAATAGGCAACCCAATAGCCCTGCGCCGCCCCGATCGCCGCGCCCACCAGCAGGCACGCGATGAACGCCAGCGGATAATCGACCTGGTAGCGGACCATCAACACCGCGGCGACCGCGCCGACGAAACCGGCGACCGAGCCGACCGAGAGGTCGATATGCCCGGTCACGATCACCAGCAGCATGCCGAGCGCCATGATGACGATGTAGCTGTTCTGCAGCACCAGATTGGTGAGGTTGAGCGGCTGCAGCAGCGTGCCGTCGGTCATGACCTGGAAGAACAGCATGATCGCGAACAGCGACAGCAGCATGCCGTAGGTGCGCAGATTGTTCTTGATGAATCCGGAATGCCGTTCTTCGGGAAGCGAAACGGTCTTGTCGGTCATGGCCGCATGGCTCCCGCCTGCACGTCGCTTGCGCGCGTGCCATTGTTCATCACCTTGTTGCGCATGATGGCCTGCATGATCTTTTCCTGGGTCGCATCGGCCGCGGCAAATTCGCCGACAAAGGCGCCGTCAGTCATCACACAGATCCGGTCGCAGATGCCGAGCAGTTCGGGCATTTCCGACGAGATCACGACGACGCCCTTGCCGGCCGCCGCCAGCTCGTTGATGATACAATAAATCTCGTACTTCGCACCGACGTCGATGCCGCGGGTCGGCTCGTCGAGGATCAGAACCTTGGGGTCGGTCATCAGCCATTTCGACAGCACGACCTTCTGCTGGTTGCCGCCGGAAAGCTGCCCCGCCTCCTGGTAGACGTCGGAGCAGCGGATCCGCATCCGGGCCCGGTAGTCGCTGGCCGCCTGCAATTCCCTGATGTCGTCGAGCACACCCCGCGAGGCGACGCGGTCGAGGCTCGCAAGCGTAATGTTCTTGCGCACATCGTCGGCGAGGATCAGCCCGAACTGCTTGCGGTCTTCGGTGACATAGGCAAGCCCCGCGTCGATCGCCGCCGTCACGCTGGAGAGGTCGGCCTCGCGGTCGTCGATCCGGACAATGCCGGAGATGTTACGGCCCCACGCCCGGCCGAACAGGCTCATCGCGAACTCGGTACGGCCCGCGCCCATCAGGCCGGCGATACCCACGACCTCCCCTCGCCGTACCTGAAAATCGACGTTCTTGATCGTCTGTCGCTCGGGATGGAGCGGATGGTGCACCGACCAGTCCTTCACGATCAGCACCGGATCGCCGATCTTCGCGTCGCGCTCCGGGAATCGATGGGCAAGGTCACGGTCCACCATGCTGCGGATAATCCGGTCCTCTTGCACCGGCTCGCTCCGGCAATCGATGCTGTCGACGGTGCGGCCGTCGCGCAGCACCGTGATGCGGTCGGCGACGCGGGCGACCTCGTTCAACTTGTGCGAAATCAGGATCGAGGCAATGCCCTGCTCCCGGAACCCCACGAGACGATCGAGCAATGCCGCGCTGTCGGTCTCGTTGAGGCTGGCGGTGGGCTCGTCCAGGATCAACAGCCGCACGCGCTTGGAGAGCGCCTTGGCGATCTCGACCAGTTGCTGCTTGCCGACGCCGAGGTCGGTGACCAGCGTGTCCGGCTGCTCGCGGAGGCCGACCTGGGCCAGCAGCTCCCTCGTGCGCCGGTATACCTCGTCACGGTCGATGACACCGAATCGTTTGGGGAGATGCGACAGGAAGATGTTCTCCGCGATCGACATCAGCGGGATCAGCGCCAGTTCCTGGTGGATGATGATGATTCCGAGCGCCTCGGAATCGTTGATGTCGCGAAAGCTCCGCTCCTCGCCATCGAAGACGATCGTCCCTTCATAGCTGCCGCGCGGGTATACGCCGCTGAGCACCTTCATCAGCGTCGACTTGCCGGCACCGTTCTCGCCGACGAGGGCGTGGATCTCGCCGGCCTCCACCGTGAAGCTGACGTCGCGCAACGCCTGCACGCCTGCAAAGCTCTTGCTGACGCCGCGCATTTCAAGCATTGCCGCCATTGCTTTCTATCCTGCACGCCTCGCCGACGCGGTTCGATCCGGCAGGCACGGCTTGCCGCGCCCGCCGGACAGGTTCGCCTACTGGATCTGCGAGCGCTTGTAGTAGCCGCCGTCGACCAGCGTCTTCTCCCAATTGCTCTTGTCGACCACGACAGGCTTGAGCAGATAGGACGGCACCACCTTGACCCCGTTGTTGTAAGTCTTGGTGTCGTTGACGGGAACTTCTTTGCCGCTCAGCACGGCATCGACCATGTCCACGGTCACGCGCGCGAGATCGCGGGTATCCTTGAAGATGGTCGAATACTGCTCGCCGCGCAGCATCGCCTTGATCGACGGCACCTCCGCATCCTGGCCGCTGACGACAGGCATCTTCTGATCGGCGCTGCCATAGCCCACGCCCTTCAGCGAGGAAATGATCCCGATCGAGAGGCCGTCATAGGGCGACAGCACGGCATCGAGGCGCTTCTTGCCGTAGAAGGCGCTGAGCAGATTGTCCATGCGGGACTGCGCGGTGGCGCCGTCCCAGCGCAAGGTCGAAACCTTGTCCATTCCCGTCTGCTTGCTGGCGACTACGAGCTTGCCGCTGTCGATATAGGGCTGCAGCACCGACATCGCGCCGTTGTAGAAGAAGTAGGCGTTGTTGTCGTCGGGCGAGCCGCCGAACAGTTCGATGTTGAACGGGCCCTTGCCTTCCTTCAGCCCGAGCGCCTGCTCGATCGACTGCGCCTGCAGGACGCCGACCTGGAAATTGTCGAAGGTCGCGTAATAGTCGACGTTCGGCGTGTCGCGGATCAGGCGGTCATAGGCGATCACGGTGATGCCCTTGGCCTTGGCCTGCTTGAGCACGTCCGAGAGCGTGGTGCCGTCGATCGCCGCAATCACCAGCACCTTGGCTCCCTTGGTCACCATGTTCTCGACCTGGGAGAGCTGGTTAGGGATATCGTCCTCGGCATATTGCAGGTCGGTGCCGTAGCCGCGCTCCTTCAGCACCTTGACGATGTTATTGCCGTCGTCGATCCAACGTGCGGAGGATTTGGTCGGCATCGCGATGCCGATGGTCGGCTTGCTCTGCGCAAGCGCGTCGCCGGCGGCGCCCGCGGCGACAAGGCCAGCCAGCGCGAGTGCGCACCATGTGGTCAATCTAGGCATGTTCCACTCCCCTTTTATGTTGAATTTGCGAGCTTGACGTCCGGTTCCGCGCGGCCGCGCGCTTTAGCCTCCAGCAGAAAGGTGCGCCCGTGCTCCGGATCGGCGGCACGCGCCGCCTCATCCATGCCCTGCCAGGCCGAAGTGACGAGCAGACGCGAGAAATCCGGCCCGACAAAGGCCGGGCAACTCGTCTGGCGCGCCGGCACCTGCAGGCAACGCTGACGCTCGCCCTGGGGACTGTAAACGTCGACGCAGCCGCCGCCCCACCGCGCATTCCAGATCAGGCCGTCGGCATCGACGACCGCCCCGTCGAGGCCGCCGGCGCCGCGGTGCCGCAACAGCACCTCGGGGGTACCTCGCGGTAGCCCCGTCAACGGATCGAGCGTCACGCGATACAACTCGTTCTTCGCCGTGTCGGTGAAATAGCCGAGCGACCCGTCGGGCGAAAAGCAGATCGCGTTTGGAATGGTAATGTCTGGGTAGAGCAGCGTGATCTCGCCCCGATGAAGCGCGTAGATCGCGCCGGCGCCGCGCTCCGCCTGGCGTCCCATGGTGCCGATCCAGAACGTGCCGCAGGAATGCACCCGCGCGTCATTCGAACGGTTGCCGGGCTTGTCCGCCTCCAGCGGACAATAAAGGGTCATGCGGCCGTCGCCGACCGCGCGAATATAAAGACCGTCTTCCGCCACGATCAGTTGGCGCTGCGCATCGATCCGCGCCAGCGCGCTCGCCATCCGGCCAAGCCGGTGGATGTTGATCCGTCCGCTGGCGAGATGGGCCTCGAACAGCCGCCCCTCCAGAATGTCGAACCACCAGGCAGTATCAGTCGCGGCATCATAGGTCGGCCCTTCGCCCAGATGACAGCGCTCGGCGGACAGGACGGAAGTCGGCACCTGTTCCATCGTATCGGTCATCATCGCGCTCCGCCGGTCGAAGCAAAGCGATAGACGGTGCGATGCCGGTAGGTATCGCCGGGCGCGAGGCGCGCGCTCGGAAAATCCGGCCGGTTCGGCGTATCAGGCCAGACCTGCGGCTCGAGGCAGATGGCATCCGACTGCCGATACTGCAGGTCCTGTTTTCCCCGGATCGATCCGTCGAGATAGTTTCCCGAATAGACCTGCAAACCGGGCTGATCGGTCAGGAGTTCGAGAACTCGCCCGGATCGCGGTGCTTCGAGCCGGGCCGCAAGGCGCAATTCGCCGGCGCCATCGAGGCAGAAGTTGTGGTCGTATCCCCTGCCGTTGCGCAATTGCTGTTCGTCGCGACGGATCCGGGCACCGATCGTCGAAGGGTTGCGGAAGTCGAACGGCGTTCCCGCGACCGCAGTCGGCGGCCCGGGAAGCGGAATCGCCTCGGGATCAATCGCGAGAAAGCGGTTGGCGAAAACCGTCAAACGGTGATCGAGAATGTCCGCGCCTGACGCCGCGCCTTCCAGATTGAAGAAGCTGTGGTTAGTCACGTTGACGATCGTGGGGCGGTCGGCCAGGGCTTCGAAGCTGATCGACAGTTCGGACGGCCCCCTCAGGCGGTAGGTGACGCGAACGTCCAGCCGGCCCGGATACCCCTCCTCGCGGTCGGCGCTGACATAGGCGAGCGTCACGCAAGGCTCGGCGCCGTCCTCGATCTCGGTGATCTGCCACAGCTTGCGGTCGAATCCGTCAGGCCCGCCATGCAGCGCATGCTTGCCGTTGTTGGCGGTCAATTGCACCGCATTGCCGTCGAGAACGAAGCGCGCGTTCGCGATACGGTTGGCGTAGCGGCCGACGGTCGCGCCAAAGAAGCGCCGGTTGTCGAGATAGCCTTTGAACTCGTCGTGACCGAGCACGACGTCGTCGGGGCGGCCGTTCTTGTCCGGCACCATCAGCGCCTGCAGCGCCGCGCCGAACGTGATGATGCGGGCTTCAAAGCCGTTCGACGCCCGAAGCGACACGCGCTCGACCGGGCGGCCATCCGGCAAGGCACCGAATATTTCCCTCGCAACATGTGGCGCAGCTTCGGTCATGGTCAGTTTTCAAAGCTTTCGACGCTCTTGCGGCGGCCGAGCAGAAAGGCATCCGCGACGAGACGCAGCGGCGTCAGATCAACGTCGCTCGTGCCCGTCGCAGCCAGCTCGATGAAGCGGCGATAAAGCCCGCGATATTCCGCATCCGCCGCTTCGACCAGCACCTCGCCTCCTGCGACGAGACGCTTGCCGCCGCCCGAAAGCGTCAGCGGACCGCGGTCGGTGTCGACGACGATGTCCCAGCTTTGCGGGCCGGTCTGGCGGAAGTCGAATTCGGCCGTGATGGGCAAATCATCGGCATCGGTCAGCGAAAGACGTGCGGCAATCGGCGCCTCGCGATTGGCCGGGAAGAGAAGCTCGGCCGCCGTCAAGAACAGCGGCTGCGGCAGGATTCGCGTGAGGATCGACAGCGCGTTGATGCCGGGATCGAACACGCCAAGCCCGCCCGGCTCCCAGATCCAGCCCTGCCCCGGATGCCAGACGCGAACGTCCTCCTTCCAGTTGATCTGCACCGATCTAATTTGGCGCGACGCCAGCCACTGCCGAGCCGGCTCGACCGCGGGCGCAAGGCGCGAATGCCAGGCTGCGAACAGCGTCCGCCCGGCACGCGCCGCGGCCGCGATCAGTGGATCGAGTTCGCCGACGCTCGCGCCCGGCGGCTTCTCCAGCATCGCGTGCTTGCCGGCCGCAAGCGCTATAGCTGCCTGCGCACGCCGCACCTGCGGCGGCGTGCAGATGGCAACCGCATCGATCGGCGGACCGTCGCGCAACAACGCCTCGAGCGTCGTGAAATGCGGCAGGTCCGGCAGCGAAGCGTGGGGGTCGGCGACCGCGGCAAGTGTCACGCCATCGGTAGCCGCGATCGCGGGAACGTGCTGGTCACGCGCGATCTTGCCGAAGCCGACGATGGCGACACGCAACGCTGTCATGGCTTGTCCTCAGCGCTTGCGAGCGCGGGTGCGGCCTCCCGCCCATCGTGCCGGCTCATGCCGTTATGAATGACCTCGACGATGGCCGCCGCCGCCGCTTCCGCGTCGCCGTCAGCTATCGCGTCGACGATCCGCTGGTGCCACAACAACACCGTCTCGCGATCCTGCGGCGCGACCGGCGCGCTGAGCAGGAACGAGGCCCGCAACGCCGCCTCGATCACGTTTCCGATCGAGCGCATGAACGGATTGCCGGACGCATTGGCGACCGCGATGTGCAGCGCGAGGTCGGCGTCGGCAAAACTGACGGAGTCGGAGGCCTCGCGCCGCATCCGCTCCATGCTCTGCCGGAGTTCGGCGATATCGGCATCGGAGCGCCGCACGGCCGCGAGCGCGGCGGCGCGCGGTTCGACGACAAGACGAATCTCCGCGAGGTCACCGAGGAAGCGCTTGTCGATGCCGGCATCGAGATGCCACGCGAGCACGTCGGCATCGAACATGTTCCAGGCGCCCCGCTCCCGCACCACGGTGCCGACGCGCGCCTTGGTGCTGAGCAGGCCTTTGGCCACCAGCGTCTTCACGCTCTCGCGCAGCACCGGCCGCGACACGCGAAACATCGCGGTGAGTTCGGCATCTCCCGGCAGCCGCGTTCCCTCGGCATAGCGGCCGGCGATGATGTCGACGCCAATGCTGCGAGCGACTTCGGCATGATTGGAATGCGCGCGCTGCGTGGGGATGACGACGAGGGACGTCATGACTCTGCTCGTCGATCGCCGATCGGGAGCGGCGAAACCGCTGAAAGCGAACGGCCAACCGGGGCATGGAAGAGCACGGTGATGCGAGCGTGCACGCTGCAAAGCATGTAGGCGTGTTCTCCCAAAATGTATCCGGGATGCCTCACACCAAGCTTTCGGTGCTATGGCACCTTCCGGCCACCCTTCTGAGCGGCAGAAGGTACTATTTCATGGGAGAGCCGACCTGACTAGTAATATTATTTGACTAATGCGGAACACCTTCGTTGCTCGCTTAGAACGTCGCCTTGACGCCCGCGTAGAGGCCACGTGGCCGGGCCGGACTGACCGAACGCGGGTCGGAGAACGGCGCACCGCCATTGGCGAAATTGGGCACATCGTCTCTCTCGAAGAACGTACCGTAGACCGCGTAGCGATTGTCGAACACGTTGTCGACACGCCCGTAGAACTGGATGTTCTTGGTGACCTGATAGGAGGCGTGCAGGTTGAACACGGTATACGACGGCAGCCGCGGCGCCTGATTGGAATCATCGCCGACGAAAAACTGATCGCTGACGAACAAGGCATCACCACCTACCTTGAACGCATCCGTGATCCAGTAATCCATTCCGAACTTCACGCGGTTGCGGGGAATCGCCGGAATTCGATTGCCCGGCACAACCTGGATATTGCCGTCCGCATCGGCGAACGGGCTGTTGGAGCCGAGCACCAACGAATCGAGGAAGCGCGCATCGACCAGCGCATAGCTGGCGTAGAGTTGCATCGTCTTCGACGTCAGATTGACCTGGGCCTCGATGCCCTGGCGGCGTGTCCGCCCCACGTTCTGGAAATAGCCAAACCCCTGCAGTTCGGGGCTCGGGATCGCCAGGATGTCGTCGGCATTGGTCGCGCGGAACGCACCGACCTTCCATCCGAGCGTTCCGATATTGAGCTCCGACGTGCCGCGGAAGCCGGCCTCCACGGTGCGCGAGACGACCTGTTGGAGCGGCGGGTCGGCGATGAGGAATGCGGCGGCGATGCAGGGACGCGCCGGATCGGAGCACGCGAGTTCCAGCGGAGTTGGAGCGCGGTTGGCTTCGGAATAGCCGGCATAGGCCGTCAGGCCAGGCGTGATCTTGTAGGTGCCGCCGATCATCGGATTGAAGCGGCTGAACGTATGATTGCCGTTGAGGTCGGTGCCGATCTGATCCTGAAGGACGATGTTCGCATAGTTGAAGCGGCCGCCGCCCGAGATCGAAAACGCGTTCGTCACGTCGAAGGTGTCGAGCGCATAGATTCCGGTATAGCGGTTGGTGGCGCGCAGCGAGACCGGGCCAATCGAAACCGGATCGCCGGAGGGCCCGAGGAATACCCCGCTCCCGCTGACGACGTAGTTCGGGCCGATCGTGCCGAGTTCCGCGCTCGCCCCGAAGCGGGTGACGCCGGAGTCGAAACTGGCGCCGACCATGAACTGGTTGTTGTGCCCGAACAATTGGTCGTTGTTCGTTGCCTGCAGGGTCGCTCCCGTCGTCGTCGAACGGGTTGACGTCCGATCGATCTGCCCCAGCACCGCAGTGTCGGGGAATGGATTTGCAAGCTGGACTCCGTTAAGACCGTTTGCCGGCACATCGTCGTCGTTGAAGCAAAGCAATCCCGGATCGGCGGCGCATCGCTCCGTCTCGGTCGGATTGCCGTCCACCGTCTTCTGCCGGAACGCACGGACGCGTACCGAACCATCGAGCGTCCATGTCGGCGTGGCCTCGACCTTTCCGGTCAGGTTGACGTAGGCGACCTGGTTCTTCGTGGTCTGCGGTGTCGTATAGGTGGCGCCCCAATAATTTTGCAGGAGTTCGACCGGCACCGCCGCTGTAGCTCCGAAATTGTTGCTTGCGACGCCCAGGTTGAGATGAAATTCGCTGCTGTCGGTCCGGTAGCCGACATCGCCGTAAAAGCGGCGGATGGCCGACTCCGAAAAATTGCGGAAGCCGTTTTCGTGCACGCCTTCCAGCGCACCATAGACGGAAAAATTGTCGACCTGCTTGCCGTACTGCCCTGAACTCTGAATGCGTCCGAACGAGCCGCCCATCGTGTTGATTTCGGCGCCCTGATAGCTGAACCCATTCTTCATCTGCACGTTGACGGCGCCACCGAGTGCGTTGAGGCCGAACGCGGGATTGTTGGTGACGACGGTGACCGACCTGATCGCGGCGGTCGGAATCAGGTCCCAGTTGACGGTGTCGCCGAACGCTTCGTTGATCCGCATCCCGTTCTGGTAAACTGCCAGTCCCTGCGGCGTGCCTGAGACCGGCGACGCGACGAACCCGCGAAACTGCACGTCCGGCATGAACGGATTTCCGGTGGTGTCGCTGACGATCAGCCCCGGTACGTGCTGCTGAAGCGCGACCGCGATGTCGGGAGAGTCGGTGCGCGCAATCTGCGCCGCACCGACCGCGTTGACGGCAGCCGGCACCTTGTCGACGTCGATTCCCACGCCGGCGACCGGCGTCGGTGCGGTTGGGTAGACCAGAACCCGGCGCACGTTCCTGGGAGTAGCCGTGCGGGCTGCAGGTCTGCCGCGGGTGGCGCGCACCGGTCTGGCGGCGGGCGCCGGCGCAACGATCTCGATGGCGGGCAATACCTCGTCGTCTCTGGGTGCAGCCGCGGTCTGGGCTTGAGCGCCGCTGGTTCCGGCAACGAGACATAGCGATGTCGTCCCAATAAACAGGAATCGAGCGCCCATCGGTCTTCATCCCCATTCCCAACCGGTCACTGGTCCCCGCCGGTCGGTTACGGATGATCTTAGGACGTCGATCAGGACGTGCACCATTCAAAACGTCCCGGGAAAAATGGGAAAACTTCCCGATATCAATTCCGCGCGTCACTTGGCACCACGGCCTCCACAGTTACGCCATGATCTCCGGAAGCGATCGTGAGCGAGCCGCCCAGCGCCAGAATGCGTTCGCGCATCCCCGTCAGCCCGAGGCCGAGCCTGTGATCCGCCCTCAATCCGCTGCCATTGTCGCGGACTCGCACCCGCGCGCCGCCGCGGCCGGCAGCCGCCATGCCCGACGACGGTTCGGCCGGTTCAACGGTTACGCTGACGCAGGTGGCGCCTGCATGGCGAAAGACGTTGGTCAGCGATTCCTGGATGGTGCGGTAGATCGTCAGGTCAGCGGTCTCGCCGGTATCGCCCAGCGACTGCGAAATAACGGTCTCGATCGTGACATCGGGATGCGACTCTCCCCACAGGCGCAAGAGCGCGCCGAGCGCTTCTCGAAGCCCGAGTTCCGTCAACCCGACCGGCCGCAGTTTTTCGAGCACCCTGCGATTGGTCTGCTGCAACGCGTTCACCTGTTCCAATATGGCGCTGCCGTGCTTTCGCGTGGCCTCTGCACCTGGTGCCCCACCGTCCGCCAATCGCGTCAGCGCGCTGGCGTGGGCCCGCAAGGCAAAGAGATAGGGGCCGAATTCATCATGGAGTTCGCGTGCAATCTCCTTGCGCTCGACGTCCTGCAGCGAGACGATGCGCTCGGCCAACCGCCGCTTGTCGTCGACCGCGTTGCCCAGTGTCGCCGCGAGATGATTCAACTTGTGGCAAATCGCGGTCAGTTCCGGCGGGCCATCCGGCTTCACCCGCGTGTCGTAGCTGCCGGCCTCAATCTTCGTCATCGCGTCCGAAAGCGTCCGGATCGGTGACAGCGCCCGGCTGACGACCCTGCTCGTAATGAGGAAGAGGACTAACGCAATCGCTGCGCCGATCTGGAGCTGCGTGACAATTCCATCCCAGATCTCGGCCATCTCGTCATTCGGATGCGACGTGATCTGCAGCGAGCCTTGTTTTCCCCTGATCGACATCGGGACGTTCACCATGGCCTTTTCGGGATGGACCAGCGTGACAAACCATGCCGGTGGCGAGCGCGCCTCGGCATTGCCGTCGGCGCTTTCTGAAGCGCCGGATCGCTCGACCGCTTCACCCTGCCGCGTGATGCTGATGTGGCGCAGCCGATTGAGGTCCCGGACGATCTGGTCGAGCCGCGCATCCGGGTCCGGCGCCTCGTTCAGCCCCGGAACGATCGTGTCGATGAATTGTCGCGCCAGCCGTACGACGCTCTGATCCTCGGCCTGAACACGCGGCCCGGCCTCCAGCACGAGCCGTGTCACGTTGATGGCAAGACCCAGCATGAGCACCAGCGCGAGCAGCAGGTTGATCCGGGCGCGCAACGAGAGCTTTTGCCACATGGGATTTGTCCAGGAGTGAAGTGACTCTTGTCCAGGAGTGAACTCGTCGTGAAATCGTCGTCAGTTCCCAGTCGCGGGAGCGTTGACAGACAAAATAGGCGTCTGTCTAATCAAAGCGTACAGCAACACCGCCAGGGTTGCATGGCTATCGACGGCAAGTATCGCGCCGATGCCATGCGCGCCATCTGATGCGGCGCTGCAGCAACGGGATTGGCGTGGCGTATTCGGGGATCAGTATCAATGCGCGTTCTGATCGTTGACGACCATCGCATCGTTGCTTCGGGCTGCCGCGCCCTGTTCGCGGACGACCCCGAGATCGACATACTGTAAGCGTCCGACGCGGAGAGGGGC
>DAIMKE010000084.1:0-11729 GCA_036721875.1 Bradyrhizobium sp.
GCCTCGCCTCGGCCGGACAGAGTGGGGCCGCGAGCGTCGCATCCGGTGTCGGTGGTGCCGCGCGGGCCGGGGCCGCGGCTGCCACGCGCCCTGCCAGTCGCGCAGTGACCAAGGCCTCCGGCGCGATGGCCGAGAGCTATCGCGGCGGCGCGAAAAGCGCCGTCGAAGCGACCGGCGGCTCATCGACCATGGGCAGCATCGGCGGTCCGAACGACGATACTGGCCCGACTCCGTCATCGCCGCCCGCCTGGGCACAGCGCATGAAGCGCCATCAGGCGATGAGCCACGGTGCCACCGCCGCAGCCCACGCCGTCAAATCCGGCGACAGCCACGGCGGTGGTGCCTCCATTTCCCTCCGTCAGGATGATCGATGATGAACCCCTTCCGCAGAGCATCCGTGCATTACGGCCGCACGCCCGAACCCGAGACGCCGTATCAACGCGCCGCGCAAGCATGGGATGACCGCATCGGCTCCGCCCGCGTGCAAGCAAAGAACTGGCGGCTGATGGCGTTCGGTTCGCTGTTCCTGTCAGCGGGGCTTGCCTTCGGATTGGTCTGGCAGTCGGCGCTCGGCACGGTTGTGCCGTGGGTGGTGCAGATCGACCGGCTTGGGGAAGCCCAGGCGATCGGTCCCGCCGTCGCGGATTATCGCCCGGCCGACCCGCAGATCGCCTGGCACCTCGCGCGCTTCGTCGAACAAGTGCGTTCGATCCCAGCCGACGCCGTGATCGTGCGCCAGAACTGGCTGCGCGCCTATGAGTTCACGACCGATCGCGGCGCGCTTGCCTTGAACGACTATGCACGCGCCAACGATCCGTTCGCAAAGGTCGGCAAGCGCCAGATCGCGGTCGAAGTCTCCAGCGTCATCCGCGCCTCGCCGGACAGTTTCCGCGTCGCCTGGTTCGAGCGGGGCTACGAGAATGGCCAACTCGCCGTCACGGAACGTTGGACCGCAATCCTGACCATCGCCGTGCAACAGCCGCGCGATGCCGACCGGCTCAAACAGAACCCGCTCGGCATCTACGTCAACGCCATCAACTGGTCGAAGGAGCTTGGATCATGAAGCCGACTATTCGCAAAGCCCTGCCGGCTCGGGGCATCTCCGCAATTCCGCTCCTCGTGATCGGAGCGGCCGCACTTGGCGGCTGCGCGCAGAAACTGATTCCACCGGACATCTCCTATGACGAGTTCATGCCTGCGGTGGCCACGGCCGATCCGCCGGCGCCCGTCACCGTCGTCGAACTACCGAAACCGTTGCCACTGCCCGGCCAACTGAAGCCGGTGCCCGGCAGCAAGTCGCCGCCGGAGCCAAAAGATCCCAGGCAACGCATCACGCAGGCCAACGCAGCCGCGCGGGTTCAGCCGGTGCGTAACGGCTTCATCAACGCCGTGCAGGTCTATCCGTTTTCCTCCGGCGCGCTCTATCAGGTTTATGCCGCGCCCGGTCAGGTGACGGACGTCGCCCTGCAACCCGGCGAACAGCTCGTTGGCTCGGGCCCCGTTGCCGCGGGCGACACCGTGCGCTGGATCATCGGCGACACTGAGAGCGGCACCGGCGCCGCCAAACAGATCCACATCCTGGTGAAGCCGACCCGGCCGGATCTTCAGACCAACCTGGTCATCAACACCGACCGGCGGACCTACCTGCTCGAACTGAACTCGACCGAGAAGACCTATATGGCGTCGGTGTCCTGGCAATATCCGCAGGACCAGCTCATCGCGCTCCGCCGCCAGAATGCGGCAGCGCTTGCGACGCAGCCCGTCGCCGCTGGCATCGATATTTCAGCGCTGAACTTCCGGTATGAGATTGAAGGCGACACACCGGCCTGGCGGCCACTGCGCGCCTTCGACGATGGCAGCAAGGTCTATATCGAATTCCCGTCCGGCATCCACCAAGGCGAGATGCCGCCACTCTTTATTATCGGACCGGGCGGTGATTCGGAGCTGGTCAATTATCGTGCGCGTCAGAACTACTACGTCGTTGACCGGATGTTCGCCGCCGCCGAGTTGCGTCTCGGCGACAGGAACAGCGAACGCCGCGTCCGTATCGTGCGGACCGACGGAAGGCGCCGGCTATGACCGATGGAACGCAAAGAGAACCGGTGGTTACGCCGGACCTGCGACTGCGCGCGGAGCGTCCGCGAGTCACGCGATTGTCGCGCAAGGTGCTGATCGGTCTTGGCGGCGCGTCCGGCCTCGCCATCGCGGCCACGCTGATCTATGCGCTTCAGACCCGCAAGGCCGATCAGGCCGGTAAGGAATTGTATTCGACAGAAAACCGCACCACAGCCGACGGATTGACCGGACTGCCGCGCGACTACGCCGGCGTCCCGAGGCTCGGACCTCCATTGCCGGGCGATCTTGGCCGTCCAATCCTCAGTGCGCAGAACCAGGGCATGCCCGTTCCGCCGACCGGGCCGCTACCGCAGCCGGGCATCACGGCGGAGGAACAGCGGCGACTTCAGGAAATCGAGGCTGCGCGTCTCAGCAAGCTATTCGCAGCCACGGCGATCCGCACCGCCGCATCGGCGCCGATCGCGTCGGTTACGGCGCCGGGCACCACGCTCGCTGTGCCGGCGGAAGCGCCGCCGCTCGATCCCAATGCCATGCAGAACATGCAGGATCGTAAACTCGCCTTCGTCAACGGCCCGGTCGATCGCCGCACTGTCAGCCAGGATCGCTTGGCCAACCCGGCATCGCCCTACGTCGTGCAGGCCGGCACCGTCATCCCCGCCGCGCTCATCACCGGCATCCAGTCCGACCTGCCAGGACAGGTGACGGCGCAGGTGACTGAGCATGTCTACGACACGCCGACCGGCAAGTTCCTGCTCATCCCGCAGGGCTCGCGCCTGATCGGCCAATATGACAGCCAGATCTCGTTTGGGCAGAAACGCGTCCTCCTGGTTTGGAACCGCATCATGCTGCCGGACGGCAAGTCAATCGTGCTGGAGCGCCAGCCGGGTGCCGACGCGCAAGGTTTCTCCGGTCTCGAGGACGAGGTCGACTATCACTGGTGGGATCTCGCCAAGGCGGCTGCGCTCTCCACCTTGCTCAGCGTCGGCGCCGAGCTTGGCTCGAACCAGGACGATAGCGACCTAGTCCGGGCGCTGCGCCGGGGATCGCAGGATTCGGTCAACAGCACCGGACAGCAGATCGTGCGCCGTCAGCTCAACATTCAGCCCACGCTCACCATCCGACAGGGCTTTCCGGTACGCGTTATCGTCAACCGCGATCTTGTGATGGCGCCCTATGGCCAGCAGGAGGCAAGCCGATGACCAAGCTCAAGCTCGGTACGATCGAAGACAACAAGCCGGTGAAGCTCACCATCGAGCTTCCGGCCGCCGTGCATCGCAATCTGGTCGCTTATGCTGAGGCGATCGGGCGTGAGACCGGACAAGCGGCGCCTGATCCAAGCAAGATCGTGGCGCCGATGATCGAGCGGTTCATGGCGACTGATCGCGGATTTGTGAAAGGTCGAAAGAGTAAGTCGTCGCCTTAGCTCGACAGACCCACGATCAACACATCGACACCGAACAGGAAGCACGAGATTCGCAAGGAGCGAAACTGAAGGGTTAATTGTATTTGTCTCGAACCCCGCTCTTCCCGGGGGCGGCGGCAATTGTGCCCTGCTGACTGGCTTTCCAGAGCGGCGCAGTTGTGACATGCTAAATTCAATGATGATCATTGCTTGGCTCCGCAGGCTGCTCCCGATCCTTGCGATCGTGGGTGTTGTTGTCGGACCGTTCACGGCGCCGGTAAACGGGGCCGTGATGACGGCCGCAGCTGTGTCTGCAATGCTCGACGATATGCCGTGCTGCCCGGATGACAAGCCTTCCGTACCTGATTGCCAGACAGCATGCCCGTTGATGGCAATATGCAAGATCATGTGTTTCTCGCCATTATCGCTCCTGCCGAGCTCGACCCTTACCTTTTGGGCGCAGGGTAGTGTCTTTCTCACCGGCAACGACGCTGCGGGCAATGCAATCCCCATAGAGCCTCCGGCTCGACCTCCGAGAACCTAGGACATCGCCGGCACCTTGGTGCCGGTTTGGCCGCCCCAGCAAGGCTCGGGCGGTCGAGAGCGCGTGGCCCAGGGCCGCGCATCGCTGCGCCATGCGCGTGGCACTCCGATGAACCTAGGACAAAGACCATGACGATCTTTCGCATCAAGCCCGCCGCTACGGCGGCGCTCGCGGCTGCCCTTTTCATGGCGGCCTTTTCGGCGGTGCTCGCCGATATCAAAGATTACGAGTTTCAACTCGTTCAGACCGACGTCAAGCAAGGCGATGGAGCCATCGTTGCTGTGCGGCTCGTTGACAGGCGGTCCGGCAAGACGGTTCCGGATGCGGTCATCTTCGCGACCCGCATCGACATGGCGCCCGACGGCATGCCGACAATGGCCGCGCCGATCGAGGCGCTGCCATCGACGGAGCCGGGCGTCTACCGCTTCAAGACAAACCTGACCATGGCGGGCGGCTGGCAGCTATCCCTTGCCGCCAAGATTCAAGGTGAGAACGGCACGCTCGAGAACAAACTGGTTCTGAAAGCCGTGCCATGAAACGGATTGCCCTGACGGGCCTCGTCCTCGCCGCTGTCGTGGCGGCTGGGGTGGGAGGCTATTGGGCCGGGTTGCGTGGTACTACAGCGCCGCTGGGCCTCACCGGACTATTCGGAACCGCTCCACCCTCCAAGGCGGCGCAGCCGGTGCCGAGCGGTCCGGTGATCTACTATCAAGACCCCGATGGCCGCCCCGTCTATTCGCCGGTGCCGCGCCGAACCGATGACGGTCGGGAATTTCGTGCGGTCCACGCCAGCCAGGATGTGACCTTCGAGGACAAACCGCCGTCGACTGCCGCGGCGACGCGTCCGGCCGGCCCGCGGCGTCTGCTTTATTACCGCAACCCCATGGGACTGCCGGACACTTCGCCCACCCCAAAGAAGGATTCGATGGGGATGGACTACATTCCGGTCTATGAGGGTGAGGATAGCGACGGCTCGGTGGTGAAGATCGCGTCTGGCAGGCTGCAACAAACGGGCGTGCGATCCGAGGCGGTCGAGCGGCGTGTCGTCAGCCGGCCGGTACGCGTACCGGGCACCGTGCAGCTCGACGAACGACGCATCGCCGTGGTGGCGACCCGCAGCGATGCCTTCGTCGACGAGGTGGCGAATGTCACGACGGGAGACCGGGTGACGAAGGGCCAGGCGCTCGTCCGGCTCTATTCACCGGATATTGCTGCCGCAGGCGCTCAGTTCCTTACGGATCTCAACAGCGTTGGCCGCACCAGCGTTGTCGGAGGTGCTCGACAGCGCCTCGAAAATCTCGGCGTCCCACCGGAGGCCATCGCCGAGATCGAGCGCACCCGCAAGGTGCCGTTGTCGATGACGTGGCGAGCGTCGCGCGACGGCGTCGTGCTTGAGCGCAATGTCGTCGACGGCATGAAGATCGTTGCCGGCGAGGTGCTCTTCCGCCTTGCCGATGTTTCGACCATCTGGGTGCTGGCGGATGTACCGGAGTTCGAGCTCGGAGCCGTTCGAATCGGTGCGACCGCGGCGATCCGGATCCGAAGTCTGCCGGGACGCAGTTTCGAAGGCCGGGTATCGCTGATCTATCCGCAGGTCGGCGAGGCGACACGGGCCACGCGGGTCCGAATGGAGATCGCGAACTCCGACGGCGTTCTGCTGCCCAACATGTATGCCGAGGTGGAGATCGGCTCCGGCGATGCTGCTCCTGTCGTTGCCGTGCCCGACAGCGCGGTGATCGATACCGGCACGCGGCAGGTCTTGATCCTCGACCGGGGGGAGGGTCGGTTCGCGCCGCGGGACGTGAAGATCGGCCTGCGTGGCGGAGGCTTCACCGAGATCCGCGAAGGGGTTGCCGAGGGCGACCGGGTCGTCGTCGCGGCGAACTTCCTGATCGACGCTGAGAGCAATCTGAAAGCGGCGCTGCGCGGTCTGACACCTCCGCAGGCGCAGCCATGATCGCTCGCCTCATCGGATGGTCCGCCCGCAACCTCGTCCTCGTCTTCGTCGGCACGGTCTTCGCCGTCGCCACCGGCCTCTATGCGCTGCGCACGCTGCCGCTCGACGCCATTCCCGACCTCTCCGACGTGCAGGTGATCGTCTACACCGACTATCCCGGCCAGGCGCCGCAGGTGGTCGAGGACCAGGTCACCTATCCGCTCACTACGTCGATGCTGACGGTGCCGAAATCGAAAGTCGTGCGCGGCTTCTCTTTCTTCGGTGTCTCCTTCGTCTATGTGATCTTCGAGGACGGCACGGACCCCTATTGGGCACGCAGCCGCGTGCTCGAATACCTCAACGCCGCATCGCGGCGGTTGCCGGTGGGCGTGACGCCGAGCCTCGGGCCGGATGCGACCGGCGTCGGGTGGGTTTATCAATACGCCGTCGTGGCGAAGGAGATGACGCTCGCCGAGTTGCGCTCGCTGCAGGATTGGGTGATCCGATATGCGGCGTCCAAGGCGCGAGGTGTCGCCGAGGTTGCCAGCGTCGGTGGCTTCGTGAAGCAATATTCGATCGTCGTCGATCCGAACCGGCTGCGTGCTCTGGGCATCCCGCTCGAACGAGTGCGCGAGGCCGTCAGGACGAGCAATTCCGACGTCGGAGGGCGTACCGTCGAACTCTCGGAGTTCGAGTTCATGGTGCGAGGACGCGGCTATCTCAGAAGCGTCGCCGACATCGAAAACGTGGTGTTGAAGACCGACCGCGGCGTGCCGTTGCGGGTGAAGGATGTTGCGCGGGTCGAGATCGGCCCCGACGAGCGGCGCGGCATCGCAGAGTTGAACGGCGAAGGCGAGGTGGCCAGCGGTATCGTCCTGCAGCGTTTCGGCGCCAATGCCCTCACGGTCATCGACAACGTCAAGGCCCAACTCGCCGAGATCGCGCCAAGCCTGCCGAAGGGCGTCGAGATCGTTCCGGTCTACGACCGCTCGGAGCTGATCGGGCGCGCGATCGAGACATTGAAAATTACGCTGATTGAGGAGAGCCTGATCGTCGCGCTTGTCTGCGTCGTGTTCCTGCTGCATCTGCGCAGTGCGCTCGTCGCCATTCTCATGCTGCCGATCGGCATCCTAATCGCCTTCGCCGGCATGAAGGCGATCGGTCTCGGCTCGAACATCATGAGCCTCGGGGGCATCGCCATTGCGGTGGGGGCAATGATCGACGCCGCCATCGTCATGATCGAGAACGCCCACAAGCATTTGGAGCGGGCGCCGCCGGACAAGGCGCGTATCGAGATCCTGATCGAGGCGGCAAGCGAGGTCGGGCCATCCCTATTCTTCAGCTTGCTCGTCATCACCGTCTCCTTCCTGCCGATCTTCACGCTCGAAGCAGAGGAAGGACGACTCTTTGGTCCGCTCGCCTTCACCAAGACGTTCGCCATGGCGGCGGCCTCTTTGCTGTCGGTGACATTGGTGCCGGCACTGATGGTGGTCTTCGTGCGTGGCCGGATCATCCCGGAGCATCGCAACCCGATCAGCCGCTTCCTGATCTGGATCTATCGCCCCATCATTCGAGGAGTCCTGACGGCAAAGACCCTCACCATTCTGCTCGCCCTTGCTGCACTGGCCGTTACCGTCTGGCCAGCACGGCAACTCGGCTCCGAGTTCATGCCGAACCTGGACGAGGGGACGCTCATGTACATGCCGACGACGCTTCCCGGCCTGTCGGTGACCAAGGCGGCCGAACTCCTGCAGGTTCAGGACCGGATCATCAAGTCCTTCCCGGAGGTGGCATCGGTCTACGGCAAGGCCGGCCGGGCACTGACCGCCACGGACCCCGCGCCGATCGAGATGTTCGAGACCGTCATCAACCTGAAGCCGAAGAACGAATGGCGTTCGGGAGTCACCATCGACAGCCTGAAGGCCGAGATGGACCGAGCGTTGCAGTTTCCCGGGGTTTCGAACGCCTGGACCATGCCGATCCGCGCCCGCATCGACATGCTCGCGACCGGCATTCGCACGCCGGTGGGCGTCAAGGTGTTCGGCACCGATCTCGCTCAGATGGAACAGACCGCCCGCGAGATCGAGCGGGTGCTGAGATCCGTGCCTGGCACTTCAAGCGCCTATGCCGAGCGGGTGATCGGAGGCTACTACCTGGACATCGTGCCCGACCGCGAAGCGCTCGGCCGCTACGGCCTCGCGGTTGGCGGGGTACAGGACGTGATCGCAACCGCCCTCGGGGCCCAGACGGTGACGACCACCGTCGAGGGCCGCGAGCGCTACGCGGTGACGATCCGCTATCCCCGCGACCTCAGGAGCGATCCGCAGGCGATTGCACGCGATGTGCAGGTACCGCTGCCGGGAGACGGATCCGTGCCGCTCGGCGAGGTCGCCAAGGTGGAGCTCACGCGCGGCGCGACGTCGATCCGCACCGAGAACGGACAGCTCGCGGTGTATGTCTTCGTCGACATCGCCGGTCGGGATCTCGGCGGCTACATCGCTGACGCGCAGCGAGCGGTCGCAACGGCGGTGAAGCTGCCGCCAGGCACCTATAGTTCCTGGAGCGGGCAATTCGAATATCTTGAGCGGGCCGAGGCGCGGCTGAAGGTCGTTGTGCCGGTGACGCTGCTGATCGTCTTCCTGCTGCTCTATCTCAACTTCCGGGCATTGACGGAAACGCTGATCGTCATGCTGTCGCTGCCGTTCGCGCTGGTCGGCGGCATCTGGCTGATGTGGTGGCTCGGCTTCAACATGTCGGTCGCCGTCGCTGTCGGCTTCATCGCGCTCGCCGGCGTCGCCGCCCAGACGGGCGTCGTCATGCTGATCTATCTGGATCACGCGATGTCTGCGTCGAAAGCGCAGCGCGCAGCCGAGCGGCGGCCTTTTACGCATGCCGATCTCTACCGGGCAATCATGGTCGGCGCCGTGGAGCGCGTGCGGCCCAAGACCATGACCGTCGTCGCCATCATAGCGGGCCTGGTTCCCATCCTATGGAGCACAGGGACCGGCTCCGAGGTGATGCAGCGCATCGCCGTGCCGATGATCGGCGGCATGGTCTCTTCGACCTTGCTTACGCTGGTCGTGATCCCGGCGGTCTACGGCCTGGTGAAGGGATGGCAGTTGAAAGGGACAGCGGATGCCGACGAAGGTGCAATCAGAGGCTAACCCGTCAACCACCGCACCGCGGTCGAATGAGAGGAGCGTTCCAACGATACACGGCATGAGATCAGCAACTGGTTTCAGGCCGAGGCGCCGACAGACATGAAGAGAACCAAAGGAGGAGCCTTGTGAGTATCGAATTCCTCTGCACACGCCGCGCGTTGGTGCTCGGTGCTGCACAGCTCGCTGGAGCGCTGGCGCTGTCTCGCTTTTCTTGGGCTACTGACGCGTTGCCCGGGATAATCGTGACGCGTGATCCAAACTGCGGTTGCTGCAGCGCTTGGGTCGCGCATGTGAAAGCCGCCGGCTTCCCGGTCGAAGTGGTCGAAGCCGTCGACCTGGCGCCCCTCAAGGCCAAACTCGGCGTGCCTGAAAGCCTGGCCTCCTGTCATACTGCCGAAGTCGGCGGCTATGTCGTCGAGGGACACGTGCCCGCGGACGCAATCAAGCGGCTGCTCACACAATACCCGCCAGCGACCGGCTTGGCAGTGGCTGGCATGCCGATCGGCTCTCCGGGCATGGAGGTGCCGGGTACGCCGCCGGACACGTACGACATCATGCTCTTCGCACCTGGCGGTCGGCGTGTTTTCGCGCGCTATCGTGGGGCGCAGGAACTCTGACCTTGCCCCTGCAAGACAGTCAATACACCATCGACCACGCAGCCGGCGTCTATCTCATGGACGCTATGCACGAGCCTCGCGAGACGAGACCGCAAGAACTTCGCCGTCTTGCTGGCGGTGGATGACGAGAGGAGCCGACGATGTGGTGAAGACGATCGGCGCGCGGCCAATCGGAGAGCAATACATAGCGGAGAACGCCAAAAAGTCGCCGAACACTTTCTGCCCGACGATAGCGAATGTCCGCCGCGGCCGCCCGCGACTGATCGAAGGAAATCGCAGATTAGGCGGTGGCGCCCCAGCGTAGACGAAACTGATAACTACGTTTCCGCTGCGGCCATATGATCCCGCATCCGCCGCTGACCCGCAATCCGCGGCACTACGACAGAGCGCGATATTTTACTGCGATCTTCCATTCATCGCTCTCGACGATCAGGCTCGCTGCGCGTCCACATCTTTGCCGATTTTCGGCATGAAGCGTACGTAGACGAGTTCGCTCAGAAGCTCGACCAACGTCTGTGTGACGATGATTGCGGGAAGTACCGGGACAGCGCTGGGAACTGCGAGACCGAGCGGCAGCACGACGAGTGAGTTGCGGGTTGCGGCGCTGAATGCGACTGCTCGCAAACCTGCTGCCGGCAGTCGGAACAGCCGCCCGACAGCCAAGCCCACGAACGGCGCTAGAGCGGCGAATGCGATATAGATCGGAACGACCTGAATGGCGCTCGCCCTTGCCGCATCGAGCTGAGGGACGACCGAGCAAACGACGACGAAGAGAACGACTGCGGTCGCCGGAACGGGAAGGAGGCCAAGTGCGCCGCCAACGCGAGCCCCAGTCGAGCTCCTACGCGCCCATGCCTGGTTGACGCCCGCCAAGAAAAGCGGAACTGCGATCAACCAGACGAATGCATGAACGAAAGGCTCAATTTGGATGAGCCCACGTCCGGCTTCGCCGAGGAGAAGTCCCATATAGACCGGCAGGAGCAGCATCTGCACGCCAAGCAGCAACGGTGTTGCGGCCAGCAAGGCGCGGGCATCGGCCCGGCCGAGTTGAGAGAACGTGACGACGTAGTCGATGCAGGGAGTGAGCAGAACGATTAGTACGCCCAGGCGAAGCAGCGGGTCTGGTGGAAGGAGCCGCACGAGCAACGCCACGGCCACCGGTATGGCAATGAAGTTGGCGACGAGGAGCGCCGACATGAAGCGGAATTCCCTGAATGCCTTGCCTAAGTCGGCCAATGGCACCTGGAGGAACGTCGCAAACAACATCACGGCCAGCGTCGGGCTTATGGCCGACTCAAGAGCGCCCAAGGCGGGGGCCAGCATGGCGGCTGCCGCCGCCACGATCACGGCACCGAAATAGATCGAAACCTGATGCAGTTCGAAGGATTCGCGTGCGCTCGAAGCTGTCATGCGCGCCGCCGCTCCGCGGCCATCGGAGCGGCTTTGCCAAGATCTTCAAGAATGACGCAATCGGGACCAGGGCCACCGGCGCAGGCGACGTTGCAGCTTTCGACGAAGCCGGCGATGCTCTTCTCGAGTTCTCTCAGCTCTTTCAGCTTCGCTCGCACCTCCTTTAGATGCTCTTGGGCCAAGTCTCGGGCTTCAAAGCAGGACCTGCTCCGATCCTGCACGAGCGACGTCAATGTCCGCACCTGCTCGATCGAAAATCCGAAATCCCGGCAGCGGCGGATAAAGGTCAGCCGTCGGACGTCCTCATCGCCATATCGGCGCTGGTTGCCTCCTTGCCGGTCGGGCCGCGGGAGCAGCCCGATCTCCTCGTAGTACCGTATCGTCGGCGTGTTCGTGCCGGTGCGCTTGGCGAGGTCGCCGATTTTCAATCCAGGCATTGGCGGTCCTCGGAAAATAGACTCTTGAACTTCAAGTTACTTGAAGTCGTATCTCTATGCCAGCATGAAACCCTGCGGCCTCGGTCGCGGCACCGAAGAAACGGTAATGAGCGAAATGGAGACAGCGCCACCGATCGCCTGCACCC
>DAIMKE010000085.1:0-4026 GCA_036721875.1 Bradyrhizobium sp.
CAGCTCGCCTATCGAGATCGCGCTTGCTCGGAACGCGAAGCAGATCGACCACCGGCAACGGAACGAAGTTCACCTGCGTCCAGAAGTAGTCAGCCGATTTTCTGTGGCGGTTGAGAAAGAATGCCCGGTTTCCGGTCGCAGCCACTCGACATGGATCCGATTGCGGCGGGGACGAGCTAGCCCGGTGCAAATGACTGCGTTCCCCGGATGCTGCGCAGCGCGCCGCATTTGCGGCGTGGTGCGCTGCTGATCCGGGGTCCACGTCGCTGCCGGGTCCCGGCCCTGCGGAGCAGCTAATCCGGGACACGAGATCATCACCTGTGCATCCCGTGCTGCATCGCGAGCAATACGATCACCGCCAGCGCCAGCACGATCGTCGTGCATTTCCAGAACAGCAGCGGGTTGCGTTCGATCAGCGGCGTTGCGGAGGACGAGAGATATTTCGCGTTGGGATGACGCAGGTCGAACAGGAATTCCGACAGGCTGTCGTAGCGCTTGTAGGGGTTGGGATGAACCGCCTTCTCCAGCGTGCCGTCGATCCATTGCGGCACGTCGCGGTCCGTGTGCGAAGCAGGACGGTAGACCAAGCCGTTGAACTGCGACCGCGTCCGCGCGTTTGCGATCTGCCCACCATAGGGCAGTTTTCCCGTCAGCATCTGATAGGTGACGACGCCGAGCGAAAACAGGTCGGATCGCGAGGTCGCCGGCTCGCCGAGGAAGTATTCGGGCGCGGTGTACTGCTGCGTGCCGAGAATGTCATTGCGGTCGCCGGACGGCGCGGCCTCGACGACGCCGCGAACCATCGTCGAGCCGAAATCGATGATCTTTACCGTTCCCGTGGTGTCGATCATGATGTTTGCCGGACGGATGTCCTGATGCAGCATTTCCTTGCGGTGGAAGGCGCGCAGGCCTTTTGCAATTTGTTCGACGATGCCGCGCACCGTCTCGAGGCTGGGCTTCGGGTTGTCGATCATCCATTGCGCCAGCGTCTGCCCGTCGATGTATTCGGTGACGACGTAGAGGAAATTGCGCTTTCGCTGCAGCAGGCAGGGTTTCAGCACATGCGGGCTGTCGATCCGCCGCGCCACCCACTCCTCCATCATGAACCGCTTCAGGTAGTCGGGATCCTCGCGCAGATCGATCGACGGGATCTTGATGGCGACCACGGCGTCGGTCTCGATGTCGACGGCAAGATAGATGTGGCTGCGGCTGGAGCCGTGCAGTTCGCGCACGATCCGGTAACCGTCGAAAACCTCCCGCGCCTCCAGCAGCGGAGGCAACGGCAGTTCCTGCGGCTGGGCGAACACTTCGCGGGCTTCGCCGTCAGGCAATTCCTCGACGCGGACGATCTGGACGGTGAGATTGTCCTTGCTGCCCAATTCGAAGGCCAGTTCGGCGATGTCCCGGGCGGCGCGGTCCAGATCGTCGGCGCCATCCTTGATGGCCCTTGCCATCACGCGATCGCCGACATGTTCGTAGATGCCGTCCGTCACCAGCAGGAAAGTATCGCCCTTCTCTACCCTGAACGTCAGGTGGTCGATCTCGACCTGCGAATTGGCACCGAGCGCCCGGCTGAGATAGCTCTGCTCCGCCGAAACGACGACGCGGTGATCGTTGGTCAATTGTTCGAGCGAGTTGCCGGAGAGACGGTAGATGCGGCTGTCGCCGACGTGAAAGATGTGCCCCGTGGTCGACTTGATGACCAGGGCGGAGAGCGTACAGACGTACCCCCTGTCCCTGTCATAGGCATACTGGCTGCGCGTCTGCGCGTGCAACCAGGAATTGGTCGCCTCCAGAACGCGCTGTGCCGAGGTGCGCACCGACCAGGATTCGGAGGTGCAGTAATAGTCGGTGAAGAACCCCTTGACCGCCGATTCCGCAGCGATCCGGCTGACCTTGCTGGTGCTGATGCCGTCGGCCAGTGCGATCGAGATGCCCTTGAGGCTGAGCAAAGGTTCGTCCGGGATCAGGACGCCGTGGAAATCCTGGTTGGTTTCCTTGGCACCCTTATCGGAAAATTGTCCGACCGATATTTTCAGCGCGCGCGGCATTCCCGGCTTTCACGACAATGGGCCTCTCCCATTGCGAGGAGAGGCCCATCTTCGTCTCGGGATCAAGCAGCAATACGCGAGGACGAACGCGAGGACGACGCAGCCGACGCGTTGCGCGACGGGCCGGTCCTCACATGGGTCGCGTACAGCGTCAGTCCGGTGAAGGCGAGGCCGCCGACGAGATTGCCCACCACCGGTCGGGATCTCGTTCCAGATCAGGTAGTCCCACCATGTGAACTTGCCGCCGAGCAGAAGACCCGACGGGAACAGGAACATGTTCACGATGGAATGCTCGAAGGTCATGAAGAAGAACAGCATGATCGGCATCCACATCGCGATCACCTTGCCGCTGACGTGGGTGGAGATCATCGCGCCGACGACGCCGGCGGAAACCATCCAGTTGCAGAGCATGCCGCGGATGAACAGCGTCAGCATGCCCGCCGCACCGTGCTCGGCGTAGCCGAGGGTGCGGCTCTCGCCGATGTGGCCGATGACAGTGCCGACCTTGTCCGGCGGCTGCGACCAGCCGAAGGTGAACACGATCGACATCATCACGGCGACCGTGAAGGCGCCGGCGAAATTGCCGATGAAGACGAGGCCCCAGTTGCGCAACACGCCGCCGAGCGTCACGCCCGGGCGCTTGTCGATCAGCGCCAGCGGCGCCAGCACGAACACGCC
Source organism: Bradyrhizobium sp. (assembly GCA_036721875.1). GTDB lineage: Bacteria > Pseudomonadota > Alphaproteobacteria > Rhizobiales > Xanthobacteraceae > Bradyrhizobium. The sequence continues at coordinate 2,730 of DAIMKE010000085.1, forward strand.
GGTGAGCAGGTCGAAGCCGAGCAGATACAGCATGCAGAAGCCGACCGGGAACAGCGCGGCGCCGACGATCGGCACGCCGGTCTGCACGTTGACGGTAATGGCGAACGCCGCGGCAAGCGCGAGGATCGCTCCGGCCATGTAGGCGCGGATGACCGTATCGCGCGTCGACATGAAGATCTTGGATTCTCCGGCGTCGACCATCTTGGTCACGAATTCCGAAGGCGCGAGATAGGCCATTCCAGTTCCCCTTGATCGTTAAGGATTCGAAGCAAGCGCCGGCAAACGTGGCCCACGCCGATGAAGAGTGAGAGCAAGGCCGTCCTCGCGCTGCGGCAGCGACGCGTGCGCAGAACAGGTGAGTTCTGCGTCGGCGCCGCGGACAACAAGTCACGCTCGATCGGAGACAGAGATGCGCAAGCTTTCGTGGGACAAGTTTTGGGAAATGGTCCCGATGACTGCTCCGGGCGCCTCGATGAGGTCACCCGATCCCTGCGCCTTTGCCAACATTGGCTTCGGCAATCCGTAGGACGGCAGTCGTCATTGACTGAGGACTGATTAAGCAATCAATGTGCCAACCGGGAATCTGCCGGTCGACGCAAAAAAGGTTCGTGATTATAAGCAATTATCGTCGGACCGCAGGACCGTGACAGGGTGCAATGCCCTCTATTTGTGCAGTTGCACATATGTTGACGCATGCCGGGCACCCACCCCCGTCATTCCGGGGCGCGCGTAGCGCGAGCCCGGAATCCATCTCACACCTTTCACTGCTGCCCGATGGATTCCGGGTTCGATGCTTCGCATCGCCCCGGAATGACGGCGGACAGGGCGCGCAGAGGTGGTCAGCTTTTCTTCTTCTTCGCCGCAGCGCCCTTTTGAGCTGGCGCGGCCGGCTTGGCCGGTTCGGTCTCGAACTTTCCGATCGCGATGATCTGGACGCGCGCATTGGCAGGCCCAGCCGGACGATTGGTATCCTGCAACTGTTCCTCGCCGAGGCCAAGCGCCTGCAACCGCTTCGGCGCCACCTTGAAGGTGTTGATCAGCACATCCCGGATCGAATCGGCGCGCCGCTGGCTCAGGATCAAATTGTGGTCGCGGCGCCCGGCGGATTCGACATGGTCGACGATCAGGTAACGATACGGCCGCAGTTTCGGATCGGTCAGCGCGTCGGCGATGCTGCCGACGGTCTGGTAAGAGGCCGGCCGGACCAGGGAGGAATCCGGGTCGAACACGATGTCGAAACGGACCTGCGGCAGTTTCGAAAGTTGCGGCGCGATCGGCGGCCGCTTTTGCGGCCGGG
>DAIMKE010000085.1:4036-6648 GCA_036721875.1 Bradyrhizobium sp.
ATATCCGCGTCCTCGTCGGAAGCAAGCTTCTCGATGATATCAGCGGTCGAGATCGCTTGCGCGCGGGCCGCCGCTGTCGGCCAGGCCAGCACGGACAGGGCACCGAGCAACAGGCTGATGTTTTGCAACCCCCTCTTCACCGATCGCATCAGTTATACCCCGCAGCAGTGATCGCCTTGTTGCAGTTCGGTGTTGCCTTCTTGGTGGATTCCAGCAGGCATTGCAGGCCTTTGACCGGATCGGTTCGTACCTCGCGGCAGAACTTGTTCAGCTCCCAATTGCAAAGCCTGACAAGCGAGGTGCGCGCAGTGATGCGCTGCTGAATGGCGCTCAGGGCCGTCGGATAATCGGCCTTGCACTTGGCCGACACCACGTCCTGGTTGCGATTCAGGCACTCCCTGAGCCGCGTGGCGTCGAGATTGACGCCACGGCAATTGTCGTCGATGTCCTTGCCGCAGCTCGCAGCCAGCATGGCTGCGGACTCCTCGAACTTCATGGCCTGCTGCGCTGCGGCCAGCGAAGGCATTGATATCGCAATGATGCAAAGGAAAAGCCGGATTCGTGTCATGGGCGCACCTCACACAAGGAGGGTGGCGATGGTCAAGTGTTCTGTTTGAGTTCGCGGCCGGCCGGTTAATCTGTTGCGACGCAACAAACCGTCGCGGGTAGCCCCAGCCCGATCTCCCCGATATGCAATAGTTCCCGCCCCCAACCGCCCGCATGACAGAGCGATGACGCCATGAGTTCGACTGCCGCGTTTCTGGCCTCCTTCGTCTCGATCCTGATCGGCGCGGCGATGGGCATGATCCTGAAGCGGGTCCTGCCGGCCGAACTGCTCGAGGGCGGATCCAGGGAAGCGATCCGCCTCGGCGCCGGCTTCCTCTCGACGCTGGCCGCGCTCGTGATCGGCCTGATGATCGCCTCGGCGAAAAACACCTATGACAGCCAGAACACCAACATCCGGCAGCTCGGCACCAACGCCGTGCTGGTCGACCAGATGCTGACGCAGTACGGGCCGGAAGCGAGGGCTGCGCGCACCCTGTTGCGTGAAATCATCCCGTCTGCAACCGCCCGCATCTGGCGAGAGAACATCTCGGGCAAAGGCGGCGGATCGGCCTTTGTCGTCAGCGAGATGGCCGAGCGCTTCTACAGAGCAGTTGAAGGGCTGGAGCCCGCCAATGCCGAGCAAACCTCGCTGAAATCCCGCATCATCCAGCTCACCACCGACATGGGCCGGACACGGCTACTGGTGTTCACCCAGGGCGATGACGCGATCCCGCTGCCGTTCTTCGTGGTGCTGGTGTTCTGGCTGGTGGTGATCTTCGCGAGCTTCAGCCTGTTTGCGGAGCCGGGCCTGGTCGTGGTGGCGTCAACGCTGGTGTTCGCGCTCTCGGTATCGAGCGCGCTGTTTCTGATCGTCGATCTCAGCCACCCCTTCCAGGGGTTCATGCAGATCTCGAACCATCACCTGCACATGGTGCTGCCGAAGATCGAGTGAGAGCGAACACCAGCCTATCCAGACCATCGGCCGGCCATTATCCTCTGCGGCAAAAGCAGTTGGGAGCGAAGCGTCTTGACGCGTAAATCCGGTTTTGATGCGGAATTCGATGTCGTCGTGGCGGGCGGCGGTTCCGCCGGCTGCGTGCTGTCGGCCCGGCTGACGGAAAATCCAAAAGTAACGCTTTGCGTGATCGAGGCCGGCGGACGCGATCGCAATCCCTGGATTCACATTCCGATGGGGTTCGGCAAGCTGGTCCCGAACCCGAAGATGAACTGGGGCTATGAGACCGAACCCGAACCGGGTCTTGGCGGCCGAACCGTGATCTGGCCGCGCGGCAAGGTTTTGGGCGGCTCCGGCTCCATCAACGGCCTCGTCTTCCTGCGCGGCGCCCCCAGCGATTACGATGAGTGGCAGCGTCTCGGCGCACGTGGCTGGGGCTACAAGGACGTGCTGCCCTATTTCAAGCGGATGGAGCACTCGGTCGACGGCGCCAATACGTGGCGCGGCACCGGCGGCCCGATGACGGTATCGAACATCAAGCGCCCCTCGACGACGGCAAGGGCATTCGTGGAGGCCTGCGAGCGCCTGCAATACCCGCGCAACCCCGATTTCAACGGCGAGCGCATCGACGGCATAGGCTTCGCGCCGCTCAACGTCCACAATGGCTGGCGCCGCTCGACCGCGGTCGGATATCTCAAGCCGAATCTGAACCGAAAAAATCTCGAGCTGATGACGAAAGCCCGGGTTCGCCGCATCCTGTTCGACGGCAACCGCGCCATCGGCGTCGAGATCGAGCGTGACGGCCAGATCCAGCGCATCGGCGCCCGGCGCGAGCTGATCATCTCCGGCGGCGCGATCAACTCCCCGGTGCTGCTGCTCGCTTCCGGTATCGGGCCGGCCGCCGAACTGGCGGGGCTCGGCATCGACGTGAAATTGGATCTTCCGGGCGTCGGCAAGAACCTGCAGGACCATTACCAGTCGAACTTCACCTTCAAGACCAACGCGACCGATACGCTGAACGAGGCCGTGATGAGCCCGGCCAAGTCGGTCAAACTCGCACTCGAATGGCTGCTCAGGGGATCGGGCCAGCTTTCGGTCGGCGCGACCGAAG
>DAIMKE010000085.1:6663-11396 GCA_036721875.1 Bradyrhizobium sp.
TTTGCCAAATCATCCCCCACCGAGCCGGTGCCCGACATCCAGTACCAGTGCCTCAATTTCTCGACTGACGGATTCAAGACCGGCCTGCATCGATGGCCGGGATTTACCTTCATCTGGAGTGTGTGCCGGCCGAAGAGCCGCGGTGAAATCACGCTGCGCGATGCGGAGGGGCGCACGCCGCCGCGCATCCAGGCCAATTACCTGACCGACCCCGACGACATGCGCGTCATGGTGGCGGGCTTTCGCATTGCCCGGCAGATCGTCGCGACCGAACCGTTCCGCTCGCTGGTGACCGAACAGATCAGGCCCGGTCCCGATATCACCAGCGACGAACAGGCCGCCGAATACGTCCGCAATGTCGGCTCGACCGTCTATCATCCCTGCGGCACCTGCCGGATGGGCGAGGATGACGGCGCCGTCGTCGACAGTGAGCTCCGCGTTCGCGGCATCGACGGTCTGCGGGTCGTCGACGCGTCCGTCATGCCGGCGATGCCCTCGCCGAACATTCATCCGGCGACGATCATGGTCGCAGAGAAGAGCTCCGATATCATCGCGAGATCGCAGGCGAGCTGATAACGGGCGATCAGTTCGCCGGCGCCTTGATCTCCTGCGGCAGGATGATGGCAGCCACGATCACCAGCAGGCACAGCGCGGCGAACGCCTGCAGCATCGTGGAAAAGCCGCCCCGCTCGTAGAGCCACGCCACCAGGCCGACGGAGGCGCCCGCCGCGGTGAAGCCGACGAAGTAGCGCACCGAATAGGCGCGCGACCGCCATTCATCGGTGGTGTATTTACCGACCATGGCGTCGTTGACGGTGACCTGCCCGAATGCGCCCATCACGATGCCGATGGAGGCGATGATCAGCGGCAGGTTCGACAGCGATGCCGCGATATACATGAAGGGCGCCAGCATGAACGACAACGGCAGCATCACGGTCTTCAGCGAATAACGGTCGATCAGCCTGCCGATGGTATATTGCGTCATCGCGCCGAAGACGTAGACGCTGGCAGCGATGACCCCGAGCATGGCCGGGCTGCTGGTCAGGCCGGCAAGCCGCTCGGCAAACATTTTCGGCATCGCCACCGTGATGGCGTTGAAGGTGGTGGAGATCGCGATCACCACGATCAGCAAGGCCAGCAGCACCCGCCACATGTCCTGTTTCGCGATGCGCGCCTGCGCCGCCGCCTGCCTGGAGCCGGACCGGTCCTCGTGCATCACCATCAGCGCAAACGCCACGCCGATCAGGATCGTGATGATGCCCGGCACGACGAAGGCCGAGCGCCAGCCGAAATATTGCCCGATCACGCCGGTGGCCAGCGCCGACGACGCCACGCCGAGGTTGCCCCAGACGCCGTTCAGCCCCATCTCGCGGCCGAGCTTGTCGGCATAGGACACGATCATCGCGGTGCCGACCGGATGGTAGATCGATGCGAACAGGCCTATTGCCAAAAGCGCCGCACCGAGTTGCAGCGGCGTCTGCACGAAGCCGACCGCGATCATCGAGGCGCCGATGCCGGCAAAGAAGATCACCATCATGTGGCGGCGGCTCCAGCGGTCGCCGAGCCAGCCGGTGATCAGGGAGCCGGCCCCGAAGGCGACGAAGCCCGGGGTGGCATACGGCAGCAGTTCCGAATAGGCCATGCCGAGCGCCGGGCCCATGATGATGACGGCGGCCGCGAAAATGAGCATCGCGTAATGGTCGATGAAATGGGCCGCGTTAACGAATGAGATCACCCTGGAGGGGCTGTTCATGCTCGATTCCCGAATCCCGCTGGTTTCCGAAATGGGTTATACGGGGTAGTCCTGACGGGATGTCGCCAATGAATATCGCCGAAAAGCCAATTGCCGCCATTATCGGACGCCTCACCTCGACGGGCGACGGCATCCACATGATCGCGAACGGCTACAGGAAGGGGGTCCGGCTCGACACCCACATGCACCGCGAGGCGCAGCTGGTCTACGCCGCCAAAGGCACCATGCAGGTCACGACCCCGAAGGGCCGCTGGCTGGTGCCGCCGGACCGCGCGGTCTGGGTGCCGGCGCTATCGGAACATGCCATCGACGTGCTGGCCGACATCGAGATGCGGACGCTGTACTTCGACCAGGCGTGGCTGAGGCGCGAGAAGCGCAGTGCCAGTCTGGCGCAGGAATTCGTGGTGCGGGTATCGCCGCTGCTGCACCAGGCGATCCTGGCGCTGTTCGACGAGCACAACACGCCCGACCGCACCGCGCTTCTGATTCAGCTGGCCATGCTCGAACTGCACCGGGCTGAGGATTCCGCGACCTTCGTACCCCTGCCGCACGAGCCGCGCTGCCGCCGCGCCGCCGATATCGTGCTGGCGGATCCGACCGCCGCCCACGAGATCGAGGCGCTGGCGCGCGAGGTCGGCACCTCGGCGCGGACGCTGTCGCGGCTGTTCTCGGCAGAGACCCAATTGAGCTTCAAGAGCTGGTGCCAGCGCGCCCGCGTCGCAGCCGCCATCGAAAGGCTGTCGACGGATGCCGGCGTCTCGGTCAAGCAGCTTGCCTCGGAATTGGGCTACGCCAGCGTGCCGGCGTTTTCCCATGCATTCCGGCAGGTCACGGGAAAGACGCCGACGGAGTTCGCCGCGAAGGCTTGAGGGTGTCATACGCGGGCTTGACCCGCGTATCCATCATCTTCGTGAAATGGGATTATTCCAAAGAGAGATGGATGGCCGGGTCAAGCCCGGCCATGACGATGCCGTTAAGAGCCGCGACATACTTACGTATGATCCCTGCATGATTGTGATCGGCAGCGCACAAAATCCCGTGTAAGATTCAGCAAAAATCCATTGGAATTGACGCACCGCATGGCCAACGCCTTCTTTTCCGACCTTCTCTCGACGATATCAGAGCGCGGCCGCACCCTGCTTCGGCGTGGCGAGCCGTCCGTCGCTCGCCAGGACGCCTCGGGGCTGCTCGAATTATGCGAGGCGCTGCTGTCGGGCCGGGGCGAAGCCACGGGGACAGCGATGGCGCGCGACGTGCTCGACCGCTATCACGACCTCGACGCCGCCGGCCGGCTGACGTTCTTCGAGACGCTGGCGCGGGATTTCGGCCCCGACCGCGAAAAGCTGTCGCGAGCGATCGAGAGCTGGCGCGCCCAGCCGAACGACAGCGATGCCAGCGACCTGCATTTCGCTTCCGAGCCGCGGCGGCAGGAGCTGATCCGCCGGCTCAACCGCGCGCCCGGCGGCACCAGCGACCTCGTGGCGATGCGCGCCGACCTGCTCGCCCTGATGAAGGGCAACAAGGATCTGGCGGCGCTGGACCGCGACGTCGTGCATCTATTGTCTTCTTGGTTCAACAGGGGATTTCTCGTGCTGCGCAGGATCGACTGGTCGACGCCAGCCAATATTCTGGAACAGATCATCCGTTACGAGGCCGTGCACGAAATCCACGACTGGAACGATCTGCGCCGCCGCATCGATCCCGTCGACCGCCGCTGCTACGCCTTCTTCCACCCGCAACTGACGGACGAACCGCTGATCTTCGTCGAGGTCGCGCTGACCGAAACCATCCCGACCGCGATCGCTCCCCTGCTCGCCGCCGAGCGGCAGCCGGTGCCGATCGAACGGGCGCGCACCGCCGTGTTCTATTCGATTTCCAATACGCAGAAGGGACTTGGCGGCATTTCCTTCGGCAGTTTCCTGATCAAGCAGGTGGTCGAGGAATTGCGGCGCGAATTGCCGAAGCTCGATACGTTCGTGACGCTGTCGCCGGTGCCGGGCTTCATGCAGTGGTTGAAGCAGGCCGACGATGTTCCGGTCACCGACGAGGAACGCGCGCTGCTGGAAAGCCTCGACAAGCCGGACTGGTTCGAAAATCCGGAACTGACCGCGCAATTGCGCGCCGTGCTGGAGCCGCTGGCGGCACATTATTTCCTGAAAGCCCGCACGCCAAAGGGCCGGCTGATCGATTCGGTGGCGCGCTTCCATATCGGCAACGGCGCGCGGCTGGAGAAGATCGACTGGCTCGGCGACCTCTCGCCCAAGGGCCGGCGCGAATCCGCCGGGATCATGGTCAATTACCTCTACCGGCTCGAGGACATCGAGAAGAACCACGAGGCCTACGCCAACCAGGGCGAGATCGCCGCTTCCAGCGCGGTGAAGAAAATGCTCAAGACCGAGGGCCGGCGGCTTCTGGATATGCGGCTGTCGTAGAGCGGCGACTGATCAGATCGCCGGATATTGCGCCTGTGTAGCCCGCATGAGCGCAGCGACATGCGGGGATCATTCTCTCCGAACGCGAGCCTTTGAGAGTGGCCCCGCATGTCGCTGCGCTCATGCGGGCTACGATCCTTCAGATCTTGTACTCGTAGAGCAGCCGGGCGCGGATGGTGCCTTCCAGCGCCCGGATGTCCGCCAGCACGCGCTCGCCGTCGGCGGCCGAAGCGTCGGCGTCCAGCACCACGTAACCGACGTCGTGGGCGGTCTCGTAATATTGCGCGGCGATGTTGACGGCATGGCGCGCCAGCACTTCGTTCAGGCGCCCGAGCATGCCCGGCAGGTTACGCTGCACCTGGATGAAACGCGTGCCCGCCGGCCGCGGCGGCAGTTGAACCTGCGGGAAGTTGACGGCGCCCATGGTCGAGCCGGAATCGCTGTAATCGATCAGCTTGCGCGCCACTTCCGCACCGATCCGCTCCTGCGCCTCCTCGGTCGAGCCGCCGATATGCGGGGTGAGGATGACGTTCTCGAGGCCCTGAATG
>DAIMKE010000085.1:11406-11702 GCA_036721875.1 Bradyrhizobium sp.
CCAGCCCCTTCAGCGGCGAGACGAACCGCTCTGAGTTCGAGCGCGGCTCGACCGGAAAGACGTCGACCGCGGCGCCGCGAAGCCTGTTTTCGCGCAACGCCTCGGCGAGCGCCTCGAGGTCGACGACCGTACCGCGGCTGTTGTTGATGAAATACGCCCCGTGCTTGATCGCGCGAATCTCCTCGCGCCCGATCATCCCATGCGTGGCCGGGGTTTCCGGCACGTGCAGGCTGACGACGTCGCTTTGCGCCAAAAGCTCATGCAGGCTCGCGGTCGGCTCGGTGTTGCCGTGCCGG
>DAIMKE010000086.1:0-11701 GCA_036721875.1 Bradyrhizobium sp.
GGATTGACCACCGGCATCAGCGCGGCCGCGAACACCTGCTCGCTCTGATGGGCGAGCGTCGAGGACTGGCAGCCATGGTCGTCGCCGGCGAGCGCGATCACGCCGCCATTCGGCGAGGTGCCGGCCGAGTTGGCGTGCTTGAGCGCATCGACCGAACGGTCGACGCCCGGCCCCTTGCCGTACCAGATGCCGAACACGCCATCGACCTTGGCGCCGGGAAACATGCCGACCTGCTGGCTGCCCCACACGGCCGTTGCCGCAAGGTCTTCGTTGAGGCCGGGCGAGAACTCGATGTCATGCTGCTTGAGGAAGGTTTTCGCGCGCCACAGCGCGTGGTCGTACATGCCGAGCGGGGAGCCGCGGTAGCCCGATATGAAGCCGGCAGTGTTGAGGCCCTGCGCGCGGTCGCGTTCGCGCTGCAGCATCGGCAAGCGTACCAGCGCCTGCGTACCGGACAGGAATATGCGCTTCGCATCCAGCCGGTACTTGTCGTCCAGCCCCACTTCCATCAACGCCATCGTCAGTTCCCCCGTCGCGCCAGCAGCCGAGCCGCTTTCGAACCGATCTAATTGTGACCAGAATGTACCGGTTTTGCTATGCGTGCCGAGAGGGATTCCATCGCCGCAGGACATATCTCTGACGGATCGCCCGCCACTTGCCGAAGCCCGGCTTCTTTGAAACGCTGGCGGGCAAAGGGAGAGCTCAGGGATGTCAGAACCGGCGTTCAGAACGGAGATATTGGAGCGCGACAATTTGCTCGTCGGGCCATGGCGCAGCCCGAAGCAGATGCTGCACGCCCAGGTCTACGATTCCCACGCCTCGATCCATGACGACGCCACCGCCCGGAAGCTCGGGTTTCAGGGCGGCACGATCGAAGGCCCGACCCATTTCAGCCAGTTCGCGCCGCTCGGCGAGCGGATCTGGGGCCAGGCCTGGTTCGAGACCGGGTGCCTGTCTGCACACTACCGCAACCCCGCCTTCGAGGGCGAGGAAGTCCAGGCCAGCATCGAAAAGCCGAAGCCGGGCCAGACGGTCTGCGCGATCGGCATGACCAGGCGCGACGGCACAGAAATTCTGCGCGGCACCGCGTCGGTCGGCGGCGACGGGACGGAAACCGCGCTGCACCGGCGGCTGGGTGAACTGAAGCCGCTCGCCGATCCAGTTATTCTCGCCGATCTCAAGGTCGGCATGAAGACCGCGCGCCAAACCGTGAGAATGGATTTCGACCAGCACATGGGCGATCTCTACCCGTTTTCGCTGGCCGAAAAGCTTAAGGTTATCACCGAACCTTCGGCGTATTATTCGCAGGAACTCAATCCCTGGGGACGGGCCATCATCCCCATGGAGATGCTAAGCGTGCTGTTCCAGTACCGCGCCCGCGAGGACAAGCTGCCGGTCCGCGGGCCCGCGGTCGGGCTGTTCGCCGACCAGGAAATCCGCCTGCTGCGCGGGCCATTATTCGCCGGGGAAGACTATTTTACCGAACGCGAGGTGGTGGCGCTCAGCGGCAGCCGCCGCACCGAGAGCATGTGGGTGCGCACCACCGTGTTCGGGGCCGACGACACGCCGGTTGCGACCATGCTGCTCAATCTTGCAAGCATCAAGGATTCCTACGCCAACTACGAGCGGGAGCACAAAGCGCTCTACGGCTAGAGCTTGATCCGGAAAAGTGCGTAGCGGTTTTCCGAAAAGATCATGCTCAAACTAGGAATCAGGCGAGCTCGACTCGCTATCGCCCGCAAGGACAACAAGAAAATGGCCCGCCTGCCCTATCTCGAAGCCGACCAGGTCGCCCCCGAATATCGCGACATGCTCAAGCGCAACACCAACCTGCACAAAAGTTGGTGAACTCGCCCGAGATGGCGCGCGCCTTCAACGGCGTCGGCGGCTACATCCGTTTCCAGAGCAAGCTCGATCCTCGGCTGCGCGAACTCGCGATCCTCCAGGTCGGCTGGATGGAGAAATCCGAATACGAGTTCACCCATCACGTGAAGATCGGCAAGGAGTTCGGCGTCACCGACGACGACATCGCGGCCCTGATGGCCGAGACCGAGGGCAAACCCTCTGATCTCGAACCGCTGGCGAAGGCCATCCTGAGAGGCGCCCGTGAGATGGTGCGCGAGCTGGCGATGTCGGATGCGACCTTCGCCGAAATCAAGAAAGACCTTTCCGACGAGCACATGGTCGACCTCGTGGTCACCATCGGCTTCTACTGCGCCGTCGTCCGCGTGCTGGCGACGATGAAGATGGACAACGAGCCCTATTATAAAGAGGTACTCAAACAGTACCCGATCCCGGGAGTGGAATGAAATGCGTCTGAAAGATCGTGTCGCCATCGTCGTCGGCGCCGGACAAAGCCCCGGCGAAGGCATCGGCAACGGCCGTGCCACCGCGCTGACTTTCGCCCGCGAGGGCGCCAAGGTGCTGTGCGTCGATCACAATCTGGCTTCAGCCCAGGAAACCGCCGACATGATCGCCGCCAAAGGCGGTACGGCTGCGGCATTCAAGGCCGATGTCACGAAGAATGCCGACCTGAAGGCGATGGTGGAGGATGCGATGGCGCGCTGGGGCCGCATCGACATCCTGCACAACAATGTCGGCGTCAGCCTGTCCGGCGGCGACGCCGAGTTGCTCGACATATCAGAGGAAGCGTTCGACCGCTGCGTCGCGATCAACCTGAAGAGCTGCGTGCTCGCCGCCAAGCACGTGATCCCGATCATGCGGAATCAAAAGAGCGGCGCCATCATCAACATCTCCTCGATGGCGGCGATCACGACATATCCCTATGTGGCCTACAAGGCGACCAAATCGGCGATGATCGCCTTCACCGAACAGCTCGCCTATCAGAACGCGCAGTACGGCATCCGCGCCAACGTCATCCTTCCGGGCCTGATGAACACGCCGATGGCGGTCGATACCCGCGCCCGCGAGTGGGGCAAGACCCGCGCCGAAGTCGAGGCCGATCGCGACAGCAAGGTGCCGCTGCGGCAGAAAATGGGAACCGGCTGGGACGTCGCCAACGCCGCGCTGTTTCTCGCGTCGGATGAAGCAAGTTTCATTACCGGCGTAACGCTGCCGGTCGATGGCGGGTCGAGCGTGCGACGGGGATAGGACCGTAGTAGGATGGGTAGAGCGAAAGCGAAACCCATCATCTTTCCGCGCGACGGATTGATGGGTTTCGTTTGCGCTCTACCCATCCTACACCTGCGTCGCAATGCAATCTCGCAATCGCACAACAAGCGGAACCCCGCCTGCAATGCGGAAATTTACCCTACGTTAGTAATATCCCCCGAAATTTACTTTTTGTTAGTAATCACGCCTTAGCAGTGACCGCGAAGGGGCGTCCATTTCGACGCCCGTAGTCACGCAATTTTGTGCCAGATATTTTTGTTCGGCAAAGTGTGTGATTCGACACATTCAATCGATTCCAACGACACGATGATGTGACAGCACATCGTCGATGCGTCGAAATACCGACTCGTTGCAGTCGCACGATCTTCATGTGGGCTCGGTATGAGGCGCCACAAGAACTTGAGCGAAAGCTTGCGAGATTGCCGAGGCCCCATGAGCGAAGAATTCGACTACGACCTGACGCCGGACCAGTGGGAAGCATTGAAGGCTTTGCGCACGCCCGCTTCGCGGCTAGCGCGGATGAGCCGGTACACGATCGATGGCCTGATCGCACTCGAACTCGCGACGATGAACGGAGATATTCCGGCGATCACGCCGAAGGGCCGCAAGGTGCTGATTCGCGGATCGTCGCGTCTGTTGCTCGATCTGGCGGCGTGAGCAAAATCACACAGGCTTTTCGTCGTCCGTCACCGGCGAGGTGATCACCAGGAACACCAGATCGACCAGGCCCGAATTCGAGATCGCGTGTTCGACGCCGGGCGGCAGGAAGATGAAGTCGTGCTTGCGCACCACGTGATTCTTCCCCGCAATCTCCATCAGCCCCTCGCCTTCGAGCACGTGGTAAATCTGTTCCTGCACGGCATGCTTGTGACGCGCGACATGCGCCATCGGCTGGTACATCGAAATCCGGTAGTCGATGTGGCGGGAGCCGGCCGTCTCCGGCATCACCAACGGCTTTGAAAGCGCGCCGCCGAAATGATTGGGGAATTCCCGCCACGGCACTTCGGCGATGTTGCGGATGAAGGCGCCGTTGTTTTCCGAAGCCATGTCCAGCCTCCCCTTCCGTCAAATCACCAGCGCGCCGCCGTCGATATAGACGATCGATCCGGTGGCAAAACCGTTGGCCATGAAGCCGAGTATCTGCCGCGCAATGTCCTCGCCCGCGCCGACGCGGCCGACCGGGAGCGCCGCCGCAGTCTTCGCCAGCATGTCGCGCCGCGCCTCTTCCGGCATCGCTGATCGAATCGGCGTATCGATGATTCCAGGCGATACCGCATTGACGCGCACCGGCGCGAGTTCGAGGGCCAAAGCCCTTGCCAGCGATTCCAGCGCGCCATTGGCGGCGCTGACGATCGCTGAATTGGGCCGCGGACGAACGCTGAGGAAACCCGAGACCAGCGTCAGCGATCCGCCGGCGTTGATCTGCGCCTGTTGCGCCACCCGCCATGCGCCCCAGAACTTGCCTTCCATCGTGGCGCGGACATCTTCCATCTTGACCGTCTTGAACGGGCCGGTGCGAAGCTGGGCCGCCGTGACCACGACGTGATCGACCGGGCCGCAACGCTTGAACAATTCTGCGACGCTATCGTCGCTGGTGACGTCGGCGGGGATCGCGATCGCATTCAACTTCCCGGCGGCCTTGTCGAGCCGCTCGGCGTTGCGCGATGCAATGATGATTTCGGCGCCTTCGCGCTTCGCCATTTCCGCGGTGGACAGGCCGATGCCCGAAGAGCCACCGACGACGACGACCTTCTTGCCTGCAAGCAACATGGGATTTCCTCGGGTGTGATCAGGCGGGTTTATAGCGCGTGCCGATGCCGGCCTTGCTCTGCCCGAGCCCCGGCAATTCCCACACCCCCGCTCCGACCGGGTTGATGTCGGCCGCGATATCGACGTCGATCAGATACGGCCTGTTCGCCGCGATGCCCTTTCGGATGGCCTCGCCCAGATCGCCGGCGCGATCGACCCGCACGCCCTCGACGCCGCAGGAGCGCGCCATCGCGGCGAAGTCAGGGTTGTAGCGCTCGCCGGTGTTGGGATCGTGGAAATCGGTCGCCAGTTCCCGGCCGCCGAGATAGCCGCGCTGCAATCCGCGGATCGAGGCATAGGCGTAATTGTTCCAGACCACCCAGACCACGGGCAGATTGTACTCCACCGCAGTGCCCAGCACGTTGGCGTGCATGAAGAACGCGCCGTCGCCGCACACCGACACGCAGGGCCGATCGGGTGCTGCAAACTTCGCGCCCATCACGCCGGCAACGCCAAAACCCATCGGTCCGAACCCCATCGAGCCGATCAGCGAGTCTGGCCGCTTCGGCTTGCAGAAGCCGAGCAGCCAGTTGTGATGCACGCCGATGTCGCTGACGAGGATCGCATCCTCCGGCAGCGCCTTGTCGATCTCCAGCGCGGCGCGCTGCGGATTGATCGGCGTGGTGTCGTCGGAGAATCCGGGCGCGACGAACTTGTCCCATTCCTTGCGATAGCCGTCGATCTGCGAAAGCCACTTCTTGCGTGCGTCGGCCTTCTTCGTCAGATCGGCGCGGCGGTCCAGTTCGGCGTGGACCTGCCGCAGGAAGGTGCGCACGTCCGCCATCAGGCCTAGCGCGACCGGATAGTTGCGGCCGATCTCCTCGGGATCGATATCGACATGGATCAGCCGCGTCGGCGGGATAGTGAAGGAGTAGCCGGGAATCCACGAGCTCGACGTGCGGTCGTCGAACCGCATGCCCATCGCCAGCAGAACATCCGCCTGACGCGTCGCGTGGTTGGCCTGGTAGTGGCCGGCGCGCGCGACCAGCCCGAGCGCCAGCGGATGGCTGCAGTCGATCGCGCCGAGGCCGCTGGCCGACGCCGCCACCGGAATCTGCAGCCGCTCGGCAAGCCGCAACAGTTCCTCCGCCGCGCCGCCATAGCGCACGCCCTGCCCTACGATGATCGTCGGCCGGTCTGCGCCGAGCAGCATGTCGACGGCCTTGACCACCCCTTCGGGATCGGCGCCGCAACGGCTCGATATGTTGGCGTTCCAGGCTTGTGCGTTCGGTGCTTCCTCGGCGGCGGCTTCCATGAAGACGTCGAAGGGCACGTCGAGCACGACAGGCCCGGGCCGGCCCGTCGTCATCGTCTTCCACGCCTGCCGGACAGCCAGCGGCATCATCTCGCCGCGCGTCGGCTGGAACACCTTCTTGCAGTAGGAGCGCACCGTTGAGGGAAAGTCGGCCTGATGATGCCGGTACAGTTCCTGGAACGCGCCGCGGTTGAACTGGCTGGTCGGCACATTGCCGGTCACGGCCAGGAATGGCACGGAATCCAAGAACGCATTGCCGAGCGAGATCGGGAGATTGGCCGAGCCGGGCCCGCAGGACGTGAACGTCGCGGTCGGCCGCCCCGACACCCGATAGTAAACGTCGGCCATGAAGCCGGCGACGCTCTCATGATGCACGGAGATCGTCTTGAGTTCGTCGGAACGCTCGTACAGCGCATCGATGAGCTGGATGTTGCCGTGGCCGCACAGGCCGAACACCTGCGGCACCTTCTCCTGGATCAGGTAGTCGACGATGACCTGGGCGCCATTGAGCATGTTACCCGACATTGATTCACTCACTCCCTGCCGCTCAACGGCTTCTCCGCCTCCGCGTCTTGACGTTGCGCGGCCGGTAACGGGCCGAACCTATTTCTCATAATACTGTACGTCAATTGCTATTGTGGTATGGTTAGGAGCGCGCGCCAAACGACGCGCGGCGCTGTTGCCGGGCGAAGACGTCCTGATAGAGTTCGCCTCGCTTATTCTGGAGAGCTGATTCCCGTGAAATCGCGTACCAAGCTGAAGACGAGTGACAAGCCGGCCACTCCCCGCAAGGTCGCGATCGCGAAGCTGGTGCCATCGAGCGAACCCAACATCGACGACGAGGCCGAGGAGCGCGCACGCGGCGGCGTGCAGTCGCTGGGGCGCGCGTTTTCGATCCTGGAGGAGGTCGCGCGCCACCGCGAAGGCATCGGACTGGCTGATCTCAGCAAGCTCGTCGGACTGCACAATTCCACCACCTTCCATCTTGCCAAGACATTGGTGTCGCTCGGCTATCTCAGGCAGGAGCGCGACTCCAAGCGCTACCGCGTCGGCCGGCCGCTGTTTGCGCTGGCGGCCAGCGCGCTCGACGAGATCGAGATGGTCAACCTCGCCACGCCAATCCTGGAAGACCTGTCGCGCGAGACCGGAGAAAGCGGGCATTTTGCGGTGCGGATGGGCGATTCGGTGGTCGTGATCGCCCGCACCAGCGGGGCCGGCGCGTTTCAGCTGACCGACCGCGTCGGCGTGGTACGTCCCGCGCATTGCACCGCGCTTGGCAAGATCATCCTCGCTTCGCTGCGTCCCGACCAGTTGAAGCGGTTTCTCGAACGGATCGAGCTGAAGCCGTCGACCAAGAAATCCATCACCGAGCCTGCCGAATTGCTGCGTGAGATCGCCGAAATACGTCGCGATGCAATTGCTTTCGACGACGGCGAATTCAATGCCGAAGTTCGCTGCGTCGCAGTGCCGGTCTATCATTTCACCGGCGAAGTGATCGGCGCGCTCGGCATTTCCGGCCCGATCTGGCGGATGACCGACCAGGTGATACAGAGCCGCGCCAAACTGGTGCGCACCGCTGCAAACCGCCTGTCCGCCGAGTTCGGCGCCCGGGATATCGCCAAATCCTGCTGATCTTCCAGCGATACGCACTTCACTGATTCCGCCCAAACGCGTTTGAGCGTGCCTGCGACGCATTTGGCGTTGACAGCCGACGTTGCGTCCGGAAATACTTACAATAATAAAAGAACGTCTCTCACATTGTCGCATGGGCGCAAATCGGAGAGAGGACGTCGTAACGCACCCTCGGGAGGAGACCAGTGATGACCCGTTACAGCCGACGTACTCTTTTGAAAGCCGGCGCCGCGTTTGCCGGCGTATCGACAATCGGATGTCCCGCCATCGTCCGCGCGCAGGCCGCGCGGATCAAGATCGGGCACCTGGTGCCGCTGACCGGATTTCTCGGCGCGATCGGCAGCTACGCCCAGCTCGGGGTGAAGATGGCGGCCGAGGAGATCAACGCGTCCGGCGGCATCATGGGCAAGCCAATCGACCTGATCTCGGAAGACTCGGTCAATCCCGCCACCGCCTCGACCAAGGCGCAGCGCATGATCGAGCAGGACGGCGCGGTATTGTTGTTCGGCGAAATCTCGTCCGCCTCTTCATTGACCATCATGCAGGTCGCCGAGCGCAACAAGAAGGTGTTCTTCTCGACCGGCGCCCGCTCCGACGCGCTGCGCGGCAAGGATTGCAACCGCTACTCCTTCCACTGCGATATTCCCAATACCGTGATGGTCAACGCCGTCGGCACCGCGCTCAACCAGAAGGGCATGGTGAAGGGCAAGAAGTTCGTCACGCTGACGGCGGATTACATTTTCGGCCATGACCTCCTGAAGGCCGCCAAGGCCTTCTTCAGCGCCAACGATGCCACGCTGATCGGCGACGAGCTGATTGCCACCGATGTCACAGACTTCAGCCCGTATCTGCTGAAGGTCCGGCAGGCCAAGCCCGATGTCGTCTGCTGCAATCTCGCCGGCAACCAGGTGACCAACCTCGTCAAGCAGTATGCCGAATTCGGCTTCCCCTACCCGCTGGTCGGCTTCAACCTCAACACCGGCGACGCCTGGGCAATGGGCGAAGGCAATCTGAGCGGAACCTGGCCGACGGTCTGGTATCACACGCTCGACAATCCCGCCTCCAAGGCCTTTGTCGAGGCCTTCACCAAGAAGTACGGCAAGCCGCCGGAGAACCACGCCTGGATCGAGTACATCACGCTCAAGGCGATCGCGCAGGCCATCACCGAGACCAAGTCGACCGAAAGCGACGCGCTGATCGGATATTTCGAGAAGCAGACGCAGTTCGACATCATGAAGGGACGCAAGGCCTATTTCCGCTCCTGGGATCACCAGCTGGTGCAGGAAGCCTATCCGTTCACCGTGAAGCCGAAGAGCGAGATGAAGGACAAGTGGGACATGCTGGTGCTCGGCAACGCCGTGCCGGCGGCGGGTGCGGAGCTCGAATCGATCTACCCGACCAAGACGCAGAACCCCTGCAACATGAAGGCATAGAAGCCCGGGTCTGGGGCAACTGGCGTTGCGGCGCCGGCAGCACAGCGCCGGCGCCGTCCCTTTTAGAATTGCGGGTTGGATATGCAGTTCGGATTCTTGCTGGAACAGGTGGTGAATGGCCTGGTGCTCGGAGGCTATTACCTCCTGATTGCGCTCGGCCTGTCGCTGATCTTTTCCGTCGGCGGCATCGTCAACCTCGCGCACGGCGCGTTCTACGCGCTCGGCGCCTACATCTCCGTCGAGATCACGAAGTATCTCGGCTTCGGTCCTGCGGTGGTGCTGTCGCCGGTCGCCGTCGGGCTGCTCGGCATCCTGTTCGAGCGCTTCATCCTGCGCAGGTTCTACGACGCCGATCCGATCCTGAGCCTTCTGGTGACGTTCGGGCTCGCCATGGTCACCGAGCAGGCGATCAGGATCATCTGGGGCGCGCCGCCGATCTCGGCCGCGGTACCGCAGGCGTTTCGCGGCTCGGTCTTCCTCGGCGACTTCCTGTTCTCGCGCTATCGCCTGCTGATCCTCGCCGTCGTTGCCGCGGTCCTGCTCGGCGTCTGGCTGCTGCTGCACAAGACGTCCTTCGGCCGCGTGGTACGCGCCGGCATCCAGCGGCCGGACATGGTCGCTTCGCTCGGCATCCGGCTGCAGCCCTACATGACCGCCATTGTGATGCTCGGCGTCGGCATGGCGGCGCTCGGCGGGGCGTTCTTTGCGCCGATCACGATCGTGCATCCGGCGATGGGCGCCGAAATCATCACGGTGGCCTTTGTCGTCGTCGTGATCGGCGGCCTCGGCAGTTTCTGGGGCGTCGTGCTCGCAGCAATGCTGGTCGGCGTGGTGCGCGGCATCACCATCCATTTCGCGCCGGCCGCCG
This sequence comes from Bradyrhizobium sp., assembly GCA_036721875.1. Taxonomy (GTDB): domain Bacteria; phylum Pseudomonadota; class Alphaproteobacteria; order Rhizobiales; family Xanthobacteraceae; genus Bradyrhizobium. Next base: position 10,130 of record DAIMKE010000086.1, read on the forward strand.
GTGAAGCCTCCATCTACGTGCTGATGTTCCTGGTGCTGCTGGTGCGGCCGCGCGGCCTGCTCGGCGAACGTATCGAGAAGTTCGAATGACAAGCAGCTTCGCCGCCAAATACCGTCCGCTGTGGCTTGCTGCACTCGCCGTCATCGTGCTGCCGTTCGCCCTGTACCTGATGGGCTTGTCGCTCAACACCGGCACCATGGTGGTGGCGCTCGCCATCGCCGCGATGGGGCTCAACCTATGCATCGGCTACACCGGGCTGGTGTCGTTCGGCCACGGCGCCTGGTTCGGCATCGGCGCCTATGCGGCGGGGCTGATCCAGCGCAACTGGTTCAACAACGATATCTTCCTGCCGCTGCTGCTGGCGGCAATCGCGGTGGCAGCCATCTCGACCTTCGTCGGCATCGTCATCCTGCGGCGGCGCGGCGTTTACTTCTCGCTGCTGACGCTGGCGCTGTCGGCGCTGACCTACACCATTGCCTTCCGTTGGACGGCGGTCACCGGCGGCGAGGACGGCCTCGGCGGACTGAAGCGCGGCAGCATCGGGCCGTTCAGCCTCGATAGCGCGCTGAACTACTACATCGTCGTGTCCGTGCTCAGCCTCGGCGTGCTCTATCTCCTGCTGCGGCTGGTGCGCTCGCCGTTCGGCCATGTGCTGATGGCGATCCGCGAGAACCAGTTGCGCGCCACCTTCCAGGGCTATCCGGTCGAGCGTTACAAGCTCGGCGTCTTTGTGATCTCCGCCGTCGTCACCGGCTTTGCCGGCGGGCTGATCGGATTCCAGAACTACCTCGTTTCCGCCGAAGCCGTCTCGGTGCCGTTCTCGGGCGAGTTGCTGGCGATCGTGGTGATCGGCGGCATGCGCAGCATGCTGGGACCGGCCATCGGCGCGCTGTTCTTCATCCTGTTCCGCGAACTGTTTTCGATCTGGACGCCGAGCTGGCTGCTTTGGTTCGGGCTGATCTTCGTCGCCTTCGTGCTGTACTCGCCGGGCGGCCTCGTCGGCATCTGGGCGACACTCTCGAAACGCTGGTGGCCGGCGCCGGAAGAAGCCGCCGCCATGAGCAGGCGCAAAATTTACGACGGCCTGCCGCTGCCAGCCTTCCTGCTGCCGAAGGCGCTCAGCGGCACCGTGCTCGACGTGCGCGGCGTCTCCAAGACGTTCGGCGGCATCCGCGCCGTCACCGATGCGAGCCTTCAGGTCGGCGCGGGCGAAATCCACGCGCTGATCGGGCCGAACGGCGCCGGCAAGACCACGCTGTTCAATCTCGTCTCCGGGTTGTTCCCGACCGATCAGGGCACCATCAGACTGAACGGCCGGGAGATCCAGGGCGTATCGTCGGAAGCGATCTGCCATCAGGGGCTGGCACGCTCGTTCCAGATCACCAACCTGTTCAAGGGACTTACGATCTACGAGAACCTCCGTCTGTCGCTGCAGGCGCAGAGCCACGGCCGATTCAACCTGTGGCGCGACATCGACCATTACAGCGACATCCACGCCGAGACCGCGGAGTTGATCAAGTTTCTCGGCCTGCAGGGGATCGAGACCATCGAGGGCGGTGAACTCTCCTATGG
>DAIMKE010000087.1:0-11656 GCA_036721875.1 Bradyrhizobium sp.
AAGCGAGACAACGCAACGAATTCAATGCTTTACGAAATTGTTTGGGTAAGAAGCGCCTCATTGTTTTTCAAAACGTTTCAGAATGGTCGCCCAAACAGGAACGAGGAGAAACTTCAATTCGTCGCGGGTGGCGTCTTTGCCGTTAGCAGGCATATGTCAAGCCAGTCAGCATAGCTTGGCCAGGCTCGCTCTTCAGTCCGCCCTCACCTTCACGTATCGGCCGGGTGCGGATTCACCCGGGGGATAGAGATTGCTGCCGAGCTGCGTGCGGGCCGGCAGTTGCTTCTTCCGCCTGCGGCTTGAGCCAGGCGATCCAGTCGTTCCACCAGCTGCCCGGCTTTTCGTCCGCGCTCGCCAGCCATTCTGCCGGGTCGTCGCATCGATGGCCCGAAATCCAATAGCTCCGCTTGTTCTTCGACGCCGGGTTGATCACCCCGGCAATATGTCCGCTCGCCCCAAGAACAAAGCGAATGTCGCCGCTGAAGAGGCCGGTCGTTCGATAGGCGGACCGCCATGGCACGATGTGATCTTCGACGGTTGCCAGGACGTAGGCAGGCAAATCGACCCGTCCCAAATCGACCGGTGTGTCGCACATCGTCAATTTGTGCGGCTCCCGGAGATTGTTCTCCAGGTACATATTCCTGATGTACCAGCAATACATCGGTCCCGGCAGGTTGGTTACGTCCGCATTCCAGAACAGGAGGTCGAAACGCTCGGGCGACTTTCCCTTCAGATAATTGTTGATCACATTCGGCCATATGAGCTCCTTCGAACGCAGGGTCTGGAAGACGAACCCGAGCTCGGCACCACGGTAGATGCCTCCTTTGCCGATCGTCTGTTCACGCTGCCGCACGCTCTCTTCGTCCACGAACACTCCGAGATCACCGGGCTCGCGGAAATCGAGCATGGTCGTCAGCAATGTCACGCTGGCAACCGATTCGTCACCTCGCGTTCGCAGAATAGCCAGTGCTGATGACAGGATGGTTCCGCCGACACACCAGCCGACGACGTTGACCTTGTCGGCGCCGGAAATCGAGCCGGCGACATCGATGGCGCGCATTGCGCCATGCTCGACGTAATCATCCCATCCAAAATGCCCGCAAGAAGCATCCGGATTGCGCCAGGAAACGACGAAGACCGTCATGCCATGCTCGACCGCAAACCGGACGAAGGAATTGCTCGGCTGGAGATCAAGAATGTAGAACTTGTTGATGCAAGGCGGCACAATCAGCAGAGGCCGGGCAGCCACTTGCTCCGTCGCGGGCTCATACTGAATAAGCTGAAAGAGATCGTTTTCGAATACAACCGCTCCTCTGGATGTCGCGACGTCCTTTCCGACCTCGAATGCGCTCTCGTCCGTGATCGTCAGGTTGCCCTTGCCAAAATCCGCGACTAGATTGTCAAAACCGGCCTTGAGGCTCTGGCCCTCGGTGTCCGCTGCCAGCTTGATGACGTCGGGATTGGTCGCGATGAAATTGGTTGGGCTCATCGCTTCGACGAACTGCCGCGTAAAAAAGCGCAGACGATGCTTCTCCTTCTCATCCAGATCCAACGCCTCGACGACATCGACGCAATAGCGCGAATTCAGCAGGTAGGCCTGCTTCAGCAAACTGTAGAGCGAATTGTCCCGCCATTCCGTTGCGTTGAACCTGCGATCGCCGCGCGCGGGTTCGAGCGCGGCCTCGGTCTGCACCCCTGCGGCCGATTTGATGGCGTGTTCCGTGAGCTGGTACATGCGCATCATATGGTCGGCCTGCAATTCGGCGAGCCGTCCCGACGAACTGCCCGCCGAGCCGAACTTCGTACCGTCACCATCGACACCCGGTGCCAACCCCAACGACCGCCACAGGCTCGCCGCCGCCTTCGTGAATCCGTCGACAAATTCGTCCGGCATGTTGAATGGCCGATTCATCACTTTGCCCTCACCTATAAAGAAATTGGAATTCGTTTCCTGTCCTCGGGCCGCTTCTGTTTGGCGCCCTTCCCGTAGCCGCCATGCAATTGCGTGGCGTTCGACCCCTCAATCGATCAGGGCCGTGGCATTGGTTGGCTTGTCGTCATCAGGATCCGGAGCGAACGATCGAGCCCTCTCTGATCCCATCCACATTCACGGAGAGACGCTTGATCTTGTCGTATAAAGTCTGCTTTGGGATGCCCAGAAGCAGTGCGGTCGCCTGAACGTCCCCTTGCTTGCGCCGCAGCGCATCCGCGATGATCGATCGTTCGATGTTCTCCAATTGTCGCGGCAACGACACATCCGACGTGCCAAACCCGGACTTGTTGATCGCCTTGCCATCGAGAACACCGAGCACGAAACGATCGGCGACGTTGCGAAGCTCCCGTACGTTTCCCGGCCACGAATAGGCCAGCAAATGAGATACGGTCTGCTCGTCGAGTATCGGTGCGTCGCGCTCGAATCTTCGGGCGGCATCCAGCGTGAAATGCTCGAACAGCAGCGGAATGTCCTCGCGCCGCTCCCGAAGCGGCGGCAGTTCGATGAATGCGACGCCGAGGCGATAGTAGAGATCGGCGCGAAACGCCTTCTTTTCACTCAACTCGAGCAGATTTGCCTTGCTCGCCGCCACGACACGGCAGTCCACGGAGATTGGCTTGTTCGAGCCAACGCGCTCGATCGACCGGTCCTGCAGCGATCGCAGCAGTTTCACCTGCACGCTCAGCGGCATGCTTTCGATTTCGTCCAGGAACAACGTTCCGCCATTCGCATATTCGATCTTTCCGATACGCTGACGGCTGGCGCCGGTGAATGCTCCGATTTCATGGCCGAACAGCTCGCTCTCGACAAGCGATTCGGGGAGACCGCCACAGTTCACCGGAACGTAGTTTCCGCTACGTCGAGCGCTGTGATTGTGGAGGCAGCGCGCGACGACATCCTTGCCGGTTCCGGTCTCGCCATAGATCGTAACGTCGACATTCGTCGAGGCCAATGTTGATACGAGCCGACGTACTTCCTGGATCTGCGGCGATCGTCCCAGCAGGTTCGCCTCTATTCCCTGGCGATCCGCCAAGGCGGATCTCAGTGAGCGTACCTCCAAGGTCAGCCGTCTCTTTTCGATTGCCCTACGCACCACCGAGACGAGTTGCTCTGAAGAGCATGGCTTCTCGATAAAGTCGTAGGCACCGTTCCGCATCGCCTGCACGGCCATGGAAATATCGCCATGCCCGGTGATCAAGATCACCGGCAGATCCTGATCGAGCCGCCGCAGATCGGACTGCCACTCAAGGCCACTCTTGCCGCGCAGGCGCACGTCGCAGACCACGACAAACGGCATGTCGGGGCGAACGGCCCCTTCAGCCGCCTCAACCGAGACGAATCCCGAAACGGAAAATCCCGCGAGTTCGAGCGCCTGAACGCCGCCGATCCGGACATCGTCATCGTCCTCGACGTAGATCACGCCGACTGATTGGTCATCGGTCATTCGAAGCCTCTGCTGTGTCGGCCAACGGAAGGATCACGACAAATTCGGCACCACCGGACGTGAGGTTTCGCGCACGCAATTCGCCACCAAAGGAACGCGCGATGTGGTTGGAGAGCATCAAACCGAGGCCGAGCCCCTTGCCTGCCGGCTTGGTCGTCACAAACGGCTCGAACATGCGCTGAAGGACAACGGGCGCAATTGCAGGGCCGCTGTTGCTGATAGCGATGAGGCAGCGGGCGGTCTTCCCGTCTTCTCGCCTTGCTCGAATCAGGATGGATTTCCGCTCTGCGCCCTCCACCGCGTCGAGCGCATTCGCCACGATGTTGCACAACAGCTGCTCAAGGCGCGTCTGGTCGGCAAGGACGCAGAGATTCGCGTCGACGTCCGTCACAAGTTCGACTCCTCCATCTTTCACGCGCTCGACCAGTATCTTGAGGGATTCGGCCACGGCGTGTTCGACTGAGACCGCGTCGAACGGTCTGCTCGACTTGTATGCGAACACCCGCAGTTGACTGGTCAAGCGCCCAAGCCGGCGTACCAGTTCACCAATTCGGGTGAGATTTCCGCGAGCATCGCCGATCGAGCCACGATCGACGAGCAAGATCGCATTGTCGGCGGCGGTCTGCAGGGCCGCCAACGGCTGGTTCAACTCATGCACGATTCCGGCCGACATCTGGCCGAGAGCGGCCAGCTTGCCAGCATGAACCAGTTCATCTTGCGCCGCTCGAAGTTCGGCCGTGCGCTCCTGCACCCTGATTTCGAGCATGTCGTTCGCCGCCTGCAGCGCCGCTTGATTGGCCAGGCGTTGCTTGATCCATCTCCGGCGCTGTATCACGAGACCAACAGCCAGCAATGCAACGATGGAGGCGAGACCAGACATCGCGCCGATGACGAGCGCGGTCTGCTGTATCGGCGCCTCGTCGTCGAGAAGAACGAGCTTCCAGAGACCTCGGTTGATGGGAAGCTCGCTGACCGTATAGGCGCCGCTCCCGGTAGTGACGCGCGCGGCGCCGCCTTTGGATGGAGCGACCACGGTCCATCCGAGCGGCGTCAGGTCGTGGTTGCCGTAAGGTCTGGACCGGGAAATCTCATCGCGCATTTGAACCGATAGCGGCGCCATCGGCCGGTAGCGCCACTCGTCGCGGGAGGCGAGTATGGCGACCTGACGCTCGTCGACCAGAAGTATGTCGCTTTCAGTATTGCGCCACTCACGCTCGAACGAATCCAGATTGACCTTGACGACGGCGACCCCCCTGGTCGCTCCGCCGTCCTTCAGGGCATAAGAAAGATAGTAGCCGGCGCGTGCGCTCGTAATGCCGATACCGAAGAACGCACCTCGGCCGCTCGCGAGAGCTTTGCTCACGTATGGGCGGTACGACAGGTTTCGGCCTACCGGCGTACCCTGCTCTTCGAAATCGGCCGCAGCCAAGGCGTCGCCGGAAACACCCAAAACGTAGAGGTTGTCGGATCCCGCAAGCAGATTGATCGACTTCAAGTACAGGCTGACGGATTGCTGCAGCGCGGTATCCTGGGGAGTGCCGAGCAACCGGAAAACGCTCGGAGATGTCTCCAGCAATGACGGCAAGTATTCAAATCTTGAAAGATGGCCGTCGAGCCTGGCTGCCTCCATGGCTAGCCGCTGCTGAGCGGCGGCGCGCAAATGATCCAACCCGCGGTGGAAAGCCACCGCATATCCGAACCACGAAACGGCCACGATCAGCGCAAGGGAAGCCGTTCCGCGAACAAGCCAACGCATCGAACCGGCCGCCGAACTGACTTCGGGACGTCCCTTGTTGTTCACCCGGGATGTAAGCTCCTTCATCTTGTGAACCAAGCCTAACCGAGGGGCGTCGGCCAAGGCAGACGACCACTCAGGCATAATCCAACTCTATGGTTTTGCCTCGGAAGACGCGATAGGAAAATCCGGTGTAGGCGACGATGACAGGCAGCGTCAGGCACACCCCGATCAGGATGATCTTGAGGGATTCGGGGCTGCTGGCGGCTTGCCAAACCGTAAGCCTGTCGATCACCACAAAGGGATAAATGCTGTAGCTGAGGCCGAGGAAGCTCAGGAAGAAAACGAGCACCAGCAATGCGAAGGGCAACCAGCACAGGCTGCCGCGCACGGCCGGCGACCCGAGCAGGAGGCGCGCCGTCAGCAGTGCAACGCCTGTCGTGATCGGGATCGACGCCACCGCAATCATCGCCGGCAGGGTGAACCACCTTTCGCGAACGGTCTCGCTGATCCATGGCGTTGCCATCGAGATCAGTATCAAGCCCACGACCATGGGCGGCCAGGCGATCTTGCTCCACTCGATCGCCTTGTCCTGCAGCTCTCCGTCCGTCTTCATCACCAGCCATGTCGCGCCGAGCAGCGCGTAGGCCATCGGCAGAGCCACCGCAATGGCGCCTGCAAAGATCGGATAGTTCCAGCCCTCACCGAAGCCGCTGATATAGCGACCGAGCATCCACCCCTGACACACGGACGCAAGCATTGAACCGGCGATGAACAGGCGGTCCCACATCGCCTTCCGGCTCGCCTTGCCCTTGACCCTGAAATCGAAGGCCGCGCCGCGCAGAATCAGACCAACCAGCATGAGCGCGGTCGGCAGGTACAGTTCCGACAGGACCAGCCCATGCGCCTTGGGGAAAGCGACAAGGAGCAGGCCGACGCCAAGAACCAGCCATGTTTCATTGGCGTCCCAGAACGGACCGATGGATGCGACCATGGTATCCCGCTCCTCTGGTGTCGCCCGATGCATGAGCATGCCGACCCCGAGGTCGTATCCGTCACTCACCACATAGACGAGCAGTGACACCCCCATCAGCCCGATGAAGATCAGCGGAAGCAGTTCGTCGAATGACATCGAAGTCACGCGAATTCTCCCCGGTGCTGATGTTTCTGCGGGCCCTTTGCGAGACCCTCCATTGTGAGCGGCCGTGCGGTCTTATCCGCCATCTCCGACATGTATTTCAGCACGCCGACATAGGCGGCGAGCAACACCAGATAGAGCACAACGTAGATTCCCAGTGTGAGGGCAACGCTCGATGACGGGACACGCGAGGCCACGTCGCTCGTTCGAATGAGGCCGGCAACGATGAAGGGCTGGCGTCCGATCTCCGTGACGTACCATCCGGCAATGGTGGCAACCCAACCTGCAAAAGTCATCGCGGCGAACAGCCTGAGCATTGGCCGCGGCATCCGGGCGAAATCCCAGCCATCGCGCCAATGCCTCCACAGGCCGATCCAGCTGACCAGCAGCATCAGGATGCCGGTCCCCACCATGATCCGGAAACACCAGAACACCGGAAAGACCGGCGGATGGGCCGATGGAAACTCGTTCAGTCCCTTGATTTCGCCGTCAGCATCGTGCCGGAGGATCAGACTCGCGAGTTTCGGCACCCCCAGTTCGAAATGGTTCGTTCTGTTCGCATCATCCGGGATCGCGAACAGTAGCAGCGGCGCGCCGCGCGTCGTTTCCCAGATGCCTTCCATGGCTGCGATCTTCTGCGGCTGGTGCTGCAGTGTGTTGAGCCCGTGGAGGTCGCCCACCACCATCTGCGCGGGCGCGGCCAGCGCAGCAAAAACGAGCCCGGTCCGCAGCACGCGCGATGCAGTGTCGGTCGCGACACCCTTGAGGATCTGCCAAGCGCTGATCCCGATGAGCAGGAACGCACAGGTCAGCGCGGACGCCAATACCATGTGGACCAGCCGATACGGGAAGGACGGATTGAAGATGATTTCCAGCCAGTTCTTGGCGTGAAACTGGCCATCGATGATTTCGTATCCGGCCGGCGTCTGCATCCAGGAATTGAGGGCAAGGATCCAGAATGCACTCATCAGCGTGCCGAGGGCGACCAGAAAGGTCGATCCAAGGTGAACCATCTCGCCGACGCGGCGGTGGCCGAACAGCATCACGCCGAGAAAGCCCGCTTCCAGGAAGAATGCGGTCAACACTTCATAGCCGAGCAAGGGACCCGCGATATTGCCAACGCGCTCCATGTAGCCTGGCCAGTTGGTGCCGAACTGGAAGCTCATGGTGACGCCGCTGACGACCCCAAGCGCGAATGTCAGCGCGAATATCTTGGTCCAAAGCCGATAGGCGCGGAGCCAATCCAGCTTCTTCTGCGGATCGGTGGCGCGCAGGTGCTTCAACCGAAAAAACAGCAGCACCCAGCCCAGCGCGATCGAAATCGACGGAAACAGAATGTGGAACGTGATATTGGCGGCAAATTGGATGCGCGCAAGGAACACAACATCCATCAGGATTCCCTCCAGCTTCGGCGCAGCGCCTTCGCGTCAATCAAGCTTGCATCGGTCGACACGACATCCCTCCCGCTTGCGACCCGATATCAATGGAGCTTCACATGCGGCTCGGTGCGGCGGGTGATCAGGCGGGCCAGCGTGTCGAGCGCAACCTTCACCGAACCGTGCAGCGCGTGCTCGTGCATCTTGTACAGAGACAGGTACATCATCCTTGCGAAGATGCCTGCGAAGACAAGGTTGCCGCCCACCAGCGCTCCCATCATCGAGCCGACGGTGCTGAATTCGCCGAGCGACACCAGCGATCCAAAATCCCTGTACCGATAGGGTTTGAGCGGCTCGCCTCGCAGATGGCGCGGAATCTGTGAATGAAGGTGCGAGGCCTGCTGGTGAGCCGCCTGCGCGCGAGGCGGCACATTGCCGCGCTCGCCCCATGAGCAGGCCGCGCAGTCGCCGATCGCAAAGATGCCGTCGTCACGCGACGTTTGCAGCGTCGGCCGAACGACGAGCTGGTTGATGCGGTTGGTTTCGAGGCCAGCGATTTCTTTCAGGAAATCGGGCGCCTTCACCCCCGCCGCCCATACGATCAATTCGGCGGGAATCGTCCGGCCGTCCGTCAGGTTCACGCGGTCGGCACCGACCTCGGAGACCTTGGCGCCCACCAGCAGATTGACGCCCAGCCTGACCAGCAGCTTCTCCGTCTCTTTCGAAACCCGTTCGGGCAAGGCGGGAAGCACCCGCTCGGCGGCTTCAATCAACGTGATCCTGATGTCCTTCTGGGGATCGACCTGATCGAGGCCATACGCCACCACCTCACGCGTCGTTCTGTGGAGCTCCGCCGCAAGTTCGACGCCGGTCGCACCGGCCCCAATGATTGCGACTTTCAGCTGGTGCGCTCCCAGAGGCGACGATTGGGCATGCGCGCGGATACACGCATTGACCATTCTTTCGTGGAACTGCCGTGCGTCGGACTGCGATTCAAGCTTGATCGCATGGTCCACAACCCCAGGCGTGCCAAAGTCGTTGTTCTGGCTTCCGACGGCGATGACGAGGACATCATAGTCAAAGGTCCGCTTCGGCGTGACCTCGCGGCCCTCAGCGTCGAAATACGGCGCCACCTTCACCTGACGGCGATCCCGATCGATCCCGATCATCTCCCCGATCCGGTAACGAAAGCCGTGCCAGTAGGATTGCGCAAGATAGTCGACCTCGTGGGCAGCGATATCCATGCTCCCGGCGGCAATTTCGTGAAGCTTCGGCTTCCACACATGCGTGCGGTTTCGATCGATCAGCGTGATGTCGAGCTTTCCCTTGCGCCCGTATTTGTCGCCCAGGCGCGTCGCAAGCTCCAATCCGCCGGCTCCGCCTCCGACGATCACGATGCGGGATGTTCCCAACTTTGGCTCACTCATGATGGCCTCGACCGATTCACAGCTCGTCCAAGCGCTTTGCCGATCAAGCTCGCTCCGAAACCGCGTCAGCGGCCGCGACAGCAGCCATGTTCACGATGCGCCGCACAGTGGACGACGGCGTGAGAATATGGGCCGGCTTTGCCGCCCCGAGCAGAATGCCGCCCACCGTCAGCCCCTGCCCCGCCGCCATCCGCAACAAATTGTAGGAGATGTTGGCGGCATCGAGATTCGGCATCACCAGCACGTTCGCCGGTCCTTCGAAATCGGTGTCGGGAAACTCGTGATCCAGCACCGACTGCGACAGCGCGGCATCGCCGCGCATCTCGCCCTCCACGGCCAGATCGGGCGACCGCTCGCGAATGATCGCGCGCGCCTCCCGCATCTTGTGCGCTTCCGGGACCGCCGAGCTGCCAAAGCTCGAATGCGACAACAGCGCCACCTTCGGCGTGATGCCGAACCGCCTGACCTCGGCCGCCGCCAGCAATGCAATATCGGCGACCTGCTCGGCGGTCGGATTGAGATTGCAGTGCGTATCGCAAATGAACAGCTGATGCTTCGGGAGAATGAGCATCTGCATCACGGCGAGCGTGCGCACGCCGTCCCGGGTCCCGATCACGTGGCGTATGGCGGTGAGGTGACTGGCGGTCCTTCCGATGACCCCGCACAGCATGGCGTCGCCAATGCCCCTCTCGAGAAGGATCGATGCGAGCACCGTCGCATCGCTTCGCGTCTCCGAGAGGGCCAGCGCGGCCGACACGCCATCGCGCTTTCTGCGCGCATGATACACTTCTGCGCACTTGGAATAGACCTGCGCATCGTGCGGATCGATGATCTCGCAGTCGCGGCCAGGTTTGAGCCGGAGACCGAAGGCCTTGATCTGGTCTTCGATCGTTGACGGCCGGCCAAGAAGCAGCGGTCTTGCGATCCCTTCGTCGGCGATGACTTGTGCTGCGCGCAGCACGCGCTCATCCTCGCCTTCCGCCAGAAGCAGCGATTTGCCACTTCCCTTCGCCACCGAGAAGACCGGCTGCATCGCGTTGCCGGACTGGTAGACGAACCGGCCGAGTTTCTGACGATAGGCCTCCATATCGGCGATCGGACGCCTGGCGACGCCAGTGTCGGCAGCCGCCTTGGCCACCGCCGGCGCGATCATTTCGATGAGCCGGGGGTCGAACGGCTTGGGAATGAGATAGTCACGGCCGAAGCGCAGCCCCTCCCCCTTATAGGCGGCGGCGACCACCTCGGGCACCTCCGTCATGGCCAACTCCGCGAGTGCGCGGACCGTCGCGAGCTTCATCTCCTCATTGATCGTGGTCGCCCCGCAATCCAGCGCACCCCTGAAGATGAACGGAAAGCACAGCACATTGTTGATCTGGTTGGGGTAGTCCGAACGTCCCGTCCCGATGATCGCGTCCGGACGGACCGCGAGCGCTTCCTCCGGCATGATTTCGGGTATCGGGTTGGCCATGGCAAAGATCAAGGGATCCCGCGCCATCTTCTTGACCATGTCGGGCGTGAGCACGTTGCCAGCCGACAGACCGAGGAAAATGTCGGCATCCTGGATGATCTGGTCCAGCTTTCGCGCGTCCGTCTTCACGGCATAGCGCGCCTTGTTGTCATCCATGCCCTCCGTGCGGCCGGCATACACCACACCTTTTGCGTCGGTCACGATGATATGATCGTGCCGCAATCCGAGGCTGACGATGAGATCGAGACAGGCAAGCGCTGCTGCGCCGGCGCCGGAGCAAACCAGCTTGACGTCCGCGATGTCTTTGTTCACCAGCTTCAGCCCGTTGAGGATCGCCGCCGCTGCGATGATCGCGGTGCCGTGCTGGTCGTCGTGAAAGACGGGAATCTTCATTCGGGCGCGCAGCTTCTGTTCGATGTAGAAGCATTCCGGTGCCTTGATGTCCTCCAGGTTGATGCCGCCGAAGGTCGGCTCCATCCTGGCGATCGTTTCGATCAGCGCGTCAGGGTCTTCCTCGGCAAGCTCGATATCGAATACGTCGATTCCGGCGAACTTCTTGAACAGGCACGCCTTGCCTTCCATGACCGGCTTGCTCGCCAGCGGGCCGATATTGCCGAGACCAAGCACGGCGGTGCCGTTGGTGATGACGGCCACGAGGTTGCTGCGCGCCGTCAGTTCATCGGCCTGCAAGGGATCCTTGGCGATGTCCAGGCAAGGCTCCGCCACGCCGGGCGAGTACGCCAGCGCCAGATCGCGCTGCGTTGCCATGGACGTGGTCGGCACGACGGAGATCTTCCCCGGCGTCGGCAGGCGATGATATTCGAGTGCGGCTTCCCTCAGATTCTGATCCATCGTGTTCCTCGACTGGTTACTTCGTTCGAGAGGCCGATATCACTGCCCCTTCTTCTGCTTTGAGCGTTCGGCAGGCCTCAGGCACTTCTGCCAGGATTGCGTATGCCAGCCATTCCGTCCTCAAAACGGCGGCGCAATATCTCGATGGTTTGCTTCTGGGATTCGGTCGCAGTCTCAGCGAGCTGGCGCATGTTGGCCAAAGCTTTCTCGAATCCCTGCCTCG
>DAIMKE010000088.1:0-11625 GCA_036721875.1 Bradyrhizobium sp.
ATCTGGATGTTGGGCCGATCGTCGAGCGCGCGGGTGCCCGGTTGCGCGAGGCGTTGGGCAAGGTGAGGCCAAAGGCGTCCAAAAAACGTGCCGCTGGTTGATATAGGCAAATGGAGTGCGGATCGCGTGGAAAAGAAGGGCTGACATGACGGAGCCGCTGATTGATCCGCTGATGCCTTTTTTTCGGCCTGCCGCAGCGCCGCCCCCGCCTCTTCTGCTGTCGCGCACCGACATCCATCTGTGGCTGACGCCACCCATGGCCCGGCTGCGCATCCATCGCGCCTTCGACAATCAGGAGGGCGTGCCGATCGAGGCCGTCCTCACCATGCCGCCCGCGCTCGATGGCGAAGTCGTGCATGGCGTAGCGGTCACCATCGGCGGGCAGACATGGACGGCGCATGCTCGCGCCCATCGCCGTGGCGAAGGGGAATATGATGGAGCTGCCATCGACGGTAATCGCGCCGTCTTCCTTGAGGAAACAAAGCACGGTTGGCGCGTGCTATCGATCGCAGGTATTCGGCCCGGCGAGCGCGCGTCAATCGACTGCGACAGCGTCGTCGGTCTCGAAGTTGGCGAACAGGAATTTCTATTGCGTCCCGGTATGGACCGGGATCGCTCTGTTACCCGATTGCCTGACCATCAGGTGCCACGTCGGACAGACATTCACCACCCCGCAACGCTGACCATTTGGGCGACCGAGGAGTTCGGCGTTCATATGATGGGTCAGGATGTGCCTATCGGGATACCCATGCCGATTGATGGCGCGCCTCTGGCCCTTCGTATCAGGGTGCCGGCTACCGTACCGCGTACAACATCGACGCAGCCGGCCGACATTGCGGCCGAGACAGCCCTTCATGCGGCGAGGCAGATCAGCACCCTTCTTGCCAATCCCGCTGTGGTAGACCGGCAGGCGATCCGCGCGCTGGCGATTTCCGCCAATCTGCTGACAGCTGAGACAAGCCTCGTCTTCGTAGGCCCTGAAGGCGAGGCGAGCGGTGTCTTGCCGACCATGCGCAAGGTGGCGCTCGTCGACCGGCCGCGTTCGCCGGGCGAGCCGATGGTGCCAGCCGCTCCAACCGTCATTCCCGAAGCGTCGCCGCCCGCTCCATATCCGCCGGAGGTCCCGCCCGAGGTCCCGCCGGTCGTGCCGGGACGAGCCCGATTTCGCCTTCCACGCTTTCGGCTTCCGTCGTCGGGTGGCGGTCTCACGTCGCCAAGCGCCCCGCCGCCTTGGAACGTTCGGTTTTCTAATTGGCTACGCCACGTTGTGCGCCGCCGGCCGAAACCGCCGCCGCTCCCCGAACTCGGCGCGCGCCTGGTTGCCGCAGCGCCTCTGGTGTTCTGGCGACAGGATGGCGCGCTCGCTCTGCGCTCCGGGGACGCGAGCCATCTGCCCGAGGCCGTCGCCACACTGGTACGGGAGATCGCCGTCGTCCCGGAGGTCAGCGCAACGGGTCGGGCTTTGCAATTGGCCCCCGAACAACTTGCCATCGGTTTGCTCGCCATGGCAGCAAGCAAACATGCGGGAACACCGCCCGGCCTGCTCGGCTATCTGTTCCCAGACGGTCCTGATACGCCGCCGCCGCCTGTTAGCAGGCTAGCCCGCCGAATGGGGATTGCATGAAGGGATACCGCTCAGGACTCGTGATTGTCTTCCCCATCGCGATCGCTATGGCGGCCTCGCCGGCAGAAACGCGAGAGCGGGGTCCCCTCCTCGCACCTTGGGGCGATCCAGGTATCCGCTTCACACCCGATCAACAGCGCGGTCCCTGGGCGCGTCGATGGGTTGGGGGGAAAGGGGCGGTCAGGATGATGCTCACGATCTACCGCTCGCCCGACGACGCCGAGCGCGTTGCAAATCTTGCGCGTGGACTGGGCGAGAGTCCGGCAGATGATGACGATGCAGCCTTCCTCCACACGTTCCTTCCGAACCGATGGCCGGTCAGGGGGCGCGCGCCTCAGACCATCGCCTACAGCGCCATTGCACGCGGCCTGTGTGTCGACTTCTATATCGGGCGCAAGAGGACAGTGCGCTACAGCCTGTGCAGTGCCAGCCGTCCGAATAGCGCGGCAGTGGCCACGGTCCTGACGCCGAAAGGCGAGGACGGCGCAACAATGGCAGCACTTTTATTGGCACGCTATGCCGCGCGCCACCCCGTGCGTGTGGCCGAGCCGGATTGAGGTCGGCAGCCGAAAGCATTCGCCGCCCCGCTTACTCGACGTAGAGGCCTCCGCCTTTACAAGGGATTCGCTGTGCTTTCGTGCCACTTGCCCAATGAACCGGCCAGTCCCAGCTTCCTGCAATCGACTCGCCCAAAGCCGAGCCTGCCCGTCAAAGCCGCAGCGCTCGCGGCGGGCGGAGCGGCGCTTCTCGCGCTGGCTGGCTATTTCATGTTCGCTGAACCGCGTGTGATCTCCGATACGGCGATTGCTGAGACCGATGCGGATTCTGCTGCCTGCGATAAATCAAACCGTCCCATCGGCGAATGGGCGGCGGGCGCGAACCCGCCGCCGTCCTTCAACGCCTCCCGGAAGACGCTGCGGATCGGCCTGCCGAGGGTCGGCTCGCCTTGCGGAGGTCGTCTTCCAGTAGCACGCGCCCCGCCAGCCGGGCGTCGCCGAGATCGAGATCGATCACGAGGCTGCCGCCGGCGGTAATGCGCGACGAAAAGACCACCGGCTGGGAGCGAAAGCTGAACTGCTGGCAGGCGATCTCGAGCGATTTACCATTCTTCAGCACTTCGCGTAGAGCAAGGGCAGGCACGCGATCTGCATGGCCTCCGAGCGTCTTGCGGAGCGCCAGTGAGGTATGAATCGAGATAGGAAGATTATGTGCGGTCATGAGCGTTCTCCATGGTCAGCCGACATCACCCGCACGATTGCGGATTGGTCGGATGGAGGAGAAAACTTGCTCAAGTCATAAGCCGCCTATAGCCCACAAATGCTCGCAAGACAACTGGAAAAGTGCAAGAATACCGGTCTGCCGGCGTCCATTTTCAAGGATTTTGGAGACTTTCGAGAGTAATTCCGGGAAATTGATTTTCGTGTTAGGATCTGCGTTCCCAAAACATGGCCGGCGACGTCAGGTCTCCACCGGCGGACCTACCTGTTGAAGATACCCGATCGCGGCGGGATGGCCTTAGGCGGCGAGGATTGGTCCGCTGGGCCAAGGCGGAGCCCGACGCCGCTTCGGCCGATTTCCGGAAGACGCTCGAACTCGCTCCGCCTGACAATATCAGGCAACACTGCGAAACGTCGCTCAAGGAGATCGGACAGGGCAAGACGCGATTCGAGCCGGCGGACTGGAAGGCCTCCGCCAGGTAGCCTGCGACTTTCCAGGCGCCAAACCGTCTTCCAGCCAGCCTTGTGATGACCGCGAGCGTCCACAGGACAGCAAATAAAACGATCAGCTTCCGGATATCAGCGCTTTGTTACAAAACACGTCTCATTGCGCGTCCGCCGCACCCTTTGATCGTCCCGAGAGCCATGAGCAAACGGTGGCGGCAATAGCCCCGTAAATCGCGTAAATCAAAACCGCCCCGCCGCCTAGGCTGAACAAGAAGAGGCCGACCAGCGCGCTTCTGACGAAGCCTATTCCCGCAGTCTGAATGATGCGCCCGGCAAAGGTCGTTATGGCCGCAAGACGCGAATCAACCAGTCCTGTAAGGGCGGCGGGAATGAGCCCCACCTTATAGGAATAAGCGAACATGACGCCGAGAAACATCGGCGGCTCCCACGGTCTGACGCCGATGACTATCGCCGTGCCGAGCGCCAGAAGGAAGCCCACGGCGGGGCCAACGATCAGGAAGATAAGTGCGCGTTTCATTTCGATTGACCGCAATCCGGATCGCACTTTCGGCAACTCTTTGGATCCTCCCGAGAGCCGTGAGCAAATGACGGCGGCAATGGCTGCGTAAATCGCGAAAATCAAAACCGCCCCGACGTCGTGTCTGAGCAGGAAGAGGCCGATCAGCGCGCTTATGATGAAGGCGGCTCCGGCGGTCTGAAGGATGCGCCAGGCAAACGTCGTTCTGGCTGCAAGACGCCAATCGATCAACCCTGCAAGGACTGCCGGAACGATTCCCATCTGACAGGAATGGTCGAACATGACGCCAAGATACCAGCCCAGCACCGCGAGCGTCACGACGAGTCCGCAAAAAGCTCCAAGAGTTTCTTGTGCAGTATTCATCCAGTATCACTCCATCAAATAGGCAGGCCCCGACGCTGGATTTCCTGTTTCAGCACCGCTTCGGACTCTGTCAAAACCAGCGGATTCAGAACTTCATTCCATTGGGCAAGCAATTCCTCGTTGG
The DNA here is from genome assembly GCA_036721875.1 of Bradyrhizobium sp. GTDB lineage: Bacteria > Pseudomonadota > Alphaproteobacteria > Rhizobiales > Xanthobacteraceae > Bradyrhizobium. The sequence continues at coordinate 4,314 of DAIMKE010000088.1, forward strand.
TCATGACGGAGAACAACGCCGGAAGGTTTGGCGGATTATGAAGAGGCATAAACTCGATAGGGGTTGCAAACTCACCGCCACCATCGTCGAAGAGCGTCTGGGCTAGGCCCCCAGTCAACATGCACCGATGTGGGCCCTCATTCGCAACAACGCCGTGGTGCAAAACCGGCCCCTCCAGGAAGACGACGCCGGCCAGCGGCCATATCTCGGCAGCTTCGCAAACACCGGGGTCGATATGCCGAGGGATCAAAAGGTCCAGCCCGTTCCAGTCTGACCAGAACAGGCCAACGGCCGCACCGGCACCTTTGACGCGTACGAAATAGAGCTTCGTTTGATCCGATGGTATGTCGTCGTCCATCGCAACTCCCCAGCAGCGAAATCTCTTTTAACAAATTTTGTGTAAAAAGAAAGACTGGCAATTTGGGCGCCCGCAAGAAAGGCGACTTTGACAAGGGGAGCGGTAGCGCGGATTGCGGGGGCGAAGATTTTGTTTGTAAAAGCCTGATCAGCGGCCGTCAGGACTGCCGTCAACAAAACAATCGATAGCGCAATGCCGCACCCGGATGAACCCAGCGCGGCGGACCATGCCGTCGGCGCCCAGTTTCAGCAGGATGGTGCAACCACTTATCGCGAGGACCCAAATGGTCCGCTCGGTGGCCGTTGCAAGGTGGACAGCATTCGCAGGTTCACATTCGTAAGCCAGAGTCCAGCGAGCAAACCATGTCGGAAGCCGCGACGTCGCGCAAAGGCCCGTGTCGCGTCAGAAACCAGGACCCAAAATCCCTGTTTTCCGCAATTTGAAAAGGTGCTGCACAATGATGCAGGCATTTTGGTCATGCTCTACAGTCAACACCCATAGCCCGCGATCACGTATACGCCTCCTGAGAGTATCTCAAGCCAGTCAACGGCGACAAGGGACCGTAGGTCTCGCGACAAAAGTCTCGACGAAACCATTATCGCACGGACCTTCGGCTGATTGACCCCCACCAGCCGAATGATAATTGGTCTGGATTGCCTCACTCGAAGCACCATGGGTTTCGATCGCTCTATGGCCAGCTATGTATCGAGGAGGAGTATCGGCGCTGGCTTGCCGCAAACATCTTGCGCACCGAACCCCTCGCGTCAGCGCACAAACCAGCCGTCGGCTCTGCGCCATGCCGATGGAACCGCTGGCATGGATAACCCGGCAGCCGAGCCGAAATCGCTTGTCAACCAATACCAGGAGTGAGCGCAGGCCAGGGCTCCTGATGAACAGTTTTGCGTCGAAACTTGGAGAAATAGCATTGAAGGCATGGTTTCAGCGGCTGACAGATCTCACTTCAATTGCTCGCACGGAAGACATGCTCAAGGATGCGCTTCCCGACTTCGCCGCAGAGCTTGGATTTGACAACTATGCCTATCTCTATATTCACCCGTCCCGAACCTACGCTGTCTCGAACTATCCGAAGGAGTGGCAAAGGCGCTATTTCGAGGCTCGCTACACCTCGATCGATCCGGTCGTGAGAACTGCCGCGACGACGTTGCGTGCATTTGTCTGGAGCGGAGAGCACAGGCAGCGCTCAGAATCGAAAGAGATCCGCCGCTTCTATTCCGAAGCCGGCGACCACGGAATCCGTTCGGGCATCAGCATCCCCGTCCGCACGGCCCGCCGGCATATGTCGATGCTGACGCTCGCATCGAGCAGGCCCACGCTCACGCTGGAACACGACATTGACCAAATCGCGGCTGTCACTGCCGTCGCCTTCCTGCACGCCAAGATCGAGCAACACAGCACAACGCCGACGGCGCAGTTGAGCCTCAGCCTGACACCCCGGCAAGCCAACTGCCTCAAATGGTCTGCGGAGGGAAAATCGATGAAGGCAATCGCGACGATCGAGAACATGTCGTTCGCGACCGTCAACTTTCACCTCAACAACGCCCGTAAAAATCTCGATGCCGTAAGCCTCGCGCAGGCCACAGCGCTCGCGACAAAGCTCGGCCTGATCTGAACGGCGATCAGTCGGCCGGCGTCTCCGGCACATGCCCGAGCACATCGAGCAGCGTCGACAGCACGGTCTGCTGCGCGTGGACGTCGATCATCGCCCTGACATAGGCAAGCATGGCGGCGTTGGGCGCGCCCTCCGGCGCGGGATGTTGACTGGCTTCCGCGTGTCGCATCTCGGCGACCTCACGGAGGTACCGATGTTTTCGGATCGCCTCGATAACGATTGGCTCCAGAGCGCTTTTCGGCAGCCCTCCGGTCAGCCCTATGATGGGCCTCAGAACTATCTTCGCCTGCGGCTCTGCCTGATCGTCCCCCGAATGTATCATCATCTCAGATCTGCGTCGTGCGTCCGCGGTCCGCCCCCGCTGACAGAATCCTGTGACCCCAAGCCGGGGGGTAGAAAACCGTGTCCACACGGCCCCATGACCTTTAGCACCGAGGCGCCTGGACATACGTCACAGGCCCCCGGCCAAATGGTCAGAGGATGTGGTGCCGTTGCGGCCGGCACCAACCGGTAGACAGGGGCTTCTACTCCCCGGGACGGCGCGTACCGTCTTGATTCGCTTATAAGGCCACGGCCTCTCCAACGCCAGAGCTAACGTCCCGATCGGGATGAATTTCGCCACTTTTTGCTCATGCGGATCAAATCATCCCGATCAGTTCTTTTCGTTGCGCAGGCCGCGAGCGAGTGCCATAATCATCCCGATAGGGACGATCATGCAGGCGACTGGAATCAAGGATAGTAGGAGCCTCGGGGCAATCATCCGGGAGGAACGCAAAGCCCAAAGGCTGACACAGGAACAACTCGCCGGCCTCACGGGCGTCGGCGTCCGGTTCGTGCGCGAACTCGAAGCCGGCAAGGAAAGCTGTCAGATGGGCCGCGCCCTCCAGGTCGTGGCCGCCCTCGGCCTCAACCTGTCGGCGGGCCGGCGCGGGGACGCGGCTTCATGAGCCGTTTGCTCGACGTCTATTTCCGCGACGCGAAAGCTGGAACCCTGAAGCAGGACGCTAGCGGAGCCCTGGGTTTTGCCTATGACGCGGGCTATCTCGCAGGGCCGGAGCCGCAGGCGATCTCCTTCTCCATGCCGCCCCGGGAAGATCAATATGGCGATCGCGTCGTTCGACCGTTCTTTTCCGGTCTCTTGCCGGACGAGGGCGCGCGTCAACGTCTCGCCAGCGCGCTTGGCGTTTCCGCCGGTAACACATTCGGTCTGCTCGAAATCATCGGCGGCGAGTGCGCCGGCGCCCTGTCGCTCTATCTTCCCGGCCAGATGCCACCGCCTCCAGGCGATGACGGCATCGAGATCCTCGATGACAGACGATTGCGGGAGATTCTCGGCAAGTTGCGCGAACGGCCGCTTCTGGGGGGCGAGGACGGCGTGCGCCTGTCGCTTGCCGGCGCGCAGGACAAGCTCGCGGTCGTCATCGAAGGCGAGGCCATCGGCCTTGCGAAGGGCGGCCGGCCCACGACGCACATCCTGAAGCCCGTCATTCCGTCGCTGAACGGCGTCGTCGAGAATGAGTTGTTTTGCATGCGCCTTGCCGCGCGCACGGGGATTCCGGTCCCGAAGACCGCGATGCGGCGTGCGGACGACATTCCGCTTCTGCTGGTCGAGCGCTACGACCGCATCCGGGGAAAGGACGGAGTGGTCGCACGGCTGCATCAGGAGGACTTCTGCCAGGCTCTGAGCGTGCCCCCGGAGCTGAAATACGAAGACGAAGGCGGCCTTGGCGCGAAACGCTCCCTGGAGCTGATCGACGCCGCCTGCGCGCGCCCGGCCGCCGACCGCCTCCGTTTCATCCGCATGCTGGTCTTTCATTATCTCGTCGGCAACGCGGACGCCCATGCGAAGAACTACGCGCTGCTTTACAGAACGAAAGTCCCGGATGTCGCCCCGCTCTACGACGTCGTATGCACGGCCGCCTATCCAAGGCTCGCCAGGAAGCTGGCAATGGCTATCGGCGGGCGCTCCGTTCCCGACACGATCCAGTTGCAGCATTGGCTGACGCTCGTCCCGGAGACGCGCGGCGCCGAGCGGCTCCTGATCCGCGATCTCGCCGATGTGGCCGGGCACATAGAACAGGAGGCGGACGCGTTGCTCGCCGAGCTCAATGACGAAGGCATCGATCACGCAATTCTCGGAACCGTTCGCGGCATCATCGCGACGCGCGCCACTCACCTTCTCAGGATCGTCGAAAAGGAATGAATTGCCTGGGATCGTCTCCTCGCACGATCCCGCCGATGCCCGGCGGATCGATGTCGTACCGCACAGTCGAGGTTTGCAGAAGCCAGGGAATCTCTTCGGCGACCAATCCCATTCACCGGGAGAAAAGCATTGCCTCACATTGAGATTTTGCGCGAATTGCGTAAATTGCGCGAAATCGAAAGGATACGCTCATGCCGCATGTTCGGGCCGTCCCTGCCAGCGATTTCTCGCGGAATTTTGGAAAGTATCAGGACGAGGCGATCAAAACCGGCATCATCAACGTAACCAGCCATGGTCGCGTTGTTGGAGCCTACCTCTCGGCGACCGAGCTGGAGCATTTCGAGCGCCTCAAGCGAAGGGAACGTGAGGTCCTGAAGATCGGCGAACTCGACGATGAAACGCTCGCTGCGATCGAAGCTGCCGAGTATGGCTCCGAGCCCAGGTGAGTATCCCGACGCCGAAGCCCGGCCTCGTCATCCGCTACAGCTTTCTGTGGAGCTCGGAACGCGAGCGGGGTTCTGTCGAAGGGGCGAAGGATCGACGCTGCGCAATCGTAGTGGTGGTCCCTCACGGCGACGACGAACAGATTCGCACTGTCGTCGCACCCATCACGCATAGTCCGCCCGAAGATCCCCACACATCGCTGGAAATACCGGCCGCTGTGTGCCGGAGTCTGGGACTGGATGGCGTGCGGCATTGGGTGCGGTTCGACGAACTGAACCGCTTCACGTGGCCTGGCTATGATGTCAGGCCCCGACCGGATGGGTCTTATCAATAGGGATGCTGCCGCGCGCCCTGTTTGAGAAGCTCCGCAATGGAATTATCGAGGCACAGAAAGCCCGATGTGGTCGCGTTGTTCCCCGCGATGATTAGGGTTGCGCGAGAAACGCCTGTCATCCCGTAGGCGCAAGCAGCAATCAATCACGGCGAGCTCGACCGGTTGGCGCCGATGCCCGACAGATCGATGCGGATGCCCGACTTATTGGGATCGCCGCTCGTCGGCTCCTGCGGCTGAGATGACCGCCCGGCCTCGGCCGGTTGAGGCATTTCCTTTTCCTCCTTGACCTCCGGCGGTTTCGGGCCGCCCGGATCGGGCGCGGTGAACACCGATGTTCCCTCGAACCGGCCACGCTTCCAGGCATCGATGGCATCGTCGAGAACCTGCGGCATGACCTCCTCGGCCGTCGGCCGGCCATACCATTTCCAGACGATCCGCCAGACCTTGCCGAACAGGGCGGTGCCCATCCGGATGTTCTTGCAGGAATCGAAAAGATCGGCCGACAGCTCGGACGGGTCGTTGACGCCGACGCCGGCGGGAAACTGCGTGACGCCGACGCGCACGACGGCATGGCCGACCTGGCTGCGAACGAGCTCGAGCGCTTCTTCTGGCGTCTTGACCGGCGGCACGAGGATGATGCGATTGCCGCTGCGGACGATCACGGCGAGCGGATCGGGCGATCCCGCCGCCTTGATGAACGTCTCGATGATCGCGGGCTTCAGGGAAGGGTCGGCGCATTTCTGGATAAGGTCGGCATCGAGGGCCATGGGCGGATTCCTGCTTAACGGTTGAAGGCGGTGACGAGGGGAAGGTCGAACAGCCGCGCCCAGGCTTCGGTTGCCGCGCGCTGAATCGCCGCAACGGATGTGCCGGCGGCCCACCATCCGTTGGCGATGGCGACGATCGTGTCCGGCCGATGCAGCATGGATTGCAGGACAGGCCAGACCAGAAGCTGCTCATAGCAGATGAGCGGCACAACCCGGCGGCCGGCAACCTCGACGACGGGATCGGCGAAGAAGGTCGCCCCCGCGCCGCCGCTTTCTCCGAGCCATGCCCGCCAGGGCTGCCACATCGACACCGGCACGGACATTCGCGAGCGATAGAGGACGGAAGCGCCGCGCGCGCCGGCCGACACCATGACATTGTCGTAGCCTGCCGGATCGATGTCAGCCCCACCGGCAACCACGGTGACGTCGCGACCGGCAAGCGCATCGGTCCAGAAGCGTTCGACGGTCGGTGTCAGCAGGCCCAGTGTGCTTTCGGGGAGAACAACGACCTTCGCACCCGCGCGTTCTCGCTCGAGCACCAGCTCAACAAGGGCGTGGTGCTGATCGAGGGCGTTGCCCTGTCCGAGCGAGGCGCTCAGCGATGTATCGATGCCCTGCCATTGATCCGGCGGGGACGGGAAGGTCCAGGACATCGCCGACCAGAGCCAGGCGCATGCAAGGACGAAGGTCGCGACAGGCCACAGGCGCATCGTCATGGCGGCGAGGCCACCCACCGCTGCTCCCAGCCCCCACCATCCCCAACCGGGAAAAAGGACGCCGGCGGCCGTGATCGGATGCGCCCATCCGACGATGCCGAAGGGCGGGATCGCCATCAGCGCGACGGCGATCAGATACCGGATGGCGATCCAACGCCGGCGTCGGCTCCACAGCGCGGCATGGACTGCCACGAAGCTGATGGAGGCGGCAAACCAGAGCAGGATGCCGGCCCAGACCGTCGTGCCGAAGAAGGTGGCGACGCTCTGCGGCAGACCGCGCGAGGCGGCCAGGAAATATCCCGCCGACACCGCCGCGGCCGTGATGCGGCTTTTCGATCCCGCCCAAAGCGCCGGAAACAGCATCGCGAGGGGCAGGGCGAGCACATGGCCGCTCCAACCGATGCAACCGACGACAGCGGCCGCAGCGACGAGAAGAAGGACGAGGAAACGATCAGGGATCGAAAACGAGGACCGGCCGCGCCAGGCCGAGAAGACCGGCCTCCGGAACCGGCCCGAAATACCGGGAATCATAGGAACCTGCGAAAGATGCGTGAAGGAAGATAAAGCCGGGCGGAACGAAGACGCCCGACCAAGGTGAGAGAGACCGGCCCGCGCCGTCGATGACGCTGAGACCGGAGCGGGGCAGCGGCATGCCATCGATCTCGACGCCCGCGCCGATGACGACAACGGCGCCGGAACGCGCGACGATCGTCTTGATGAGCGGGGCCGAGCCGCCGTCACACGGCCCGCGCCGGAAATATCCGCGCTCGAGGCCGAAGTCGGAAACCGGCCCGGGCGGTGGGCAGATGAAGACGAGATCGCCGACAGCGGCCGGCCGATCGAGCGGCGCGATCCGCCAG
>DAIMKE010000089.1:0-11554 GCA_036721875.1 Bradyrhizobium sp.
TCATCGGGGCGACGGAGGAAGCGGCGGCGGTAGTCTTTCTGTTCCTGATCGGCGAACTGCTCGAGGGCGTCGCCGCGAGCCGGGCGCGCGCCAGCATCCAGGAGCTGACCAAGCTGGTACCGAAGACCGCCCGGATCGAGGGAAGTGATGGTCAGGTCCGCGAGGTAGAGGCCGACACGCTGTCGGTGGGCGCCATGATCCAGGTGCGTCCCGGCGATCGGATCCCCGCCGACGGCGTCATCGTTTCCGGCGATAGTTCGATCGACGAGGCGCCCGTCACCGGCGAGAGCACTCCCGTCCGGAAGGGCCGCGACGAAAACCTGTTCGCCGGTACCGTCAATGGAGACGGCCTGCTCAGGGTTCGGGTGACGGCCGCTGCGGCGGATAACACGATCGCCCGCGTGGTGAAGCTTGTCGAGGAGGCGCAGGAGTCCAAAGCGCCAACCGAGCGTTTCATCGACCGCTTCTCCCGGTACTACACGCCCGGCGTGGTGGCGGTAGCGGCTCTGGTGGCCGTCGTTCCGCCGCTGCTGTTCGGCGGCGCCTGGAGCGGCTGGATCTACAAGGGCCTCGCTATCCTGCTGATCGGGTGTCCGTGCGCCCTGGTTATCTCGGTGCCTGCGGCGATCGCTGCCAGCCTGTCGGCAGGCGCCCGCCGGGGTCTGCTCCTGAAGGGGGGTGCCGTTCTCGAACAGATCGGCAAGATTACCATCGCCTGCTTCGACAAGACGGGCACGCTCACCGCGGGCAAGCCCCAGGTGACGGACGTGATCGGCTTCGACAGGAGCGAGGGAGACGTCCTGCGTTTCGCCGCTGCGCTCGAATCCGGATCAAGCCACCCGCTGGCGACCGCGATCCTGGCCAAGGCCGCGGAACAGCAGATCTGGGTGCCGCCGACTTCCAACGCCACCGCCATCGGCGGTAAAGGCGTCCAGGCCACGGTGGAGGGTGTCAGGATATTCCTCGGTTCTCCAAAGGCGGCGACAGAGTTCACGTCGGTCACGGCCGACCAGGAGGCCCTCATTTCGCGTCTCAACGACGAGGGCAAGACGGTCGCTCTGCTGGTCATGGACGACAGGCTTGCCGGCGCCATCGCCATGAGGGACGAGGCCCGTCCGGACGCCAAGAAGGGCCTGAAGCTGCTGTCGGATGCAGGAATCCGGACGGTCATGTTGACCGGCGACAACCGCCGGACCGCGAACGCGATAGGCCAGCAACTCGGCATCGACGTCGAGGCGGAACTGCTGCCGGAGGACAAGCAGCGGATCGTCGGCCAATTCCAGAAGGCTGGCTGGTCCGTCGCCAAGGTCGGCGACGGCATCAACGATGCTCCCGCGCTCGCCGCCGCCGACGTAGGCATCGCGATGGGCGGCGGCACCGACGTCGCGCTGGAGACCGCCGACGCCGCCGTGCTTCACGGGCGCGTGTCAGACGTGGCCGCAATGGTTGACCTGTCGAAGCGGACCATGACCAACATCCGCCAGAACATCGCGGTCGCGCTGGGGCTGAAGGCGGTGTTCCTGGTCACCACCGTGATCGGGCTGACCGGGCTGTGGCCGGCCATCCTCGCCGACACCGGCGCCACCGTGCTGGTGACCCTGAATGCGCTGCGCCTGCTGAAGCCACCTGCGACGTGAATGCCATCCAACATCTGATAAAGACCAACGGAAGGACCACCCCATGGGCTTCGATCAATACCACGAACCGCCGGAAGAACTCTCCCAGGAGATGCGCACCTTCGCTCGCATGATCACCTCGCTGATCGAGGAAGCGGAGGCGATCAGTTGGTATGAGCAACGGATGTCGGTTGAGAAGGACAAGGAAGCCAAGGCGATCATGGAGAATGCGCAGAAGGAGGAATTCAAGCATTTTGGGATGAACCTCGAGTTCCTGCTGCGCAAGAAGGCGGACTGGCGCACCGAGCTCAAGGGAATCCTCTTCACGAAGGGCGACATCGTGAAGCTCGCAGAGGCGGCCGAGAAAAAGGTTGACTAGGCATGTCCCGTTGGGAGGCCATGGTGGAAGACACGCGCAGACCGCGGCGAACGCGCGTCTTGAAGACCGGAACGATCTCGTTCGGCGGATCTGCGATCTCCTGCACGGTGCGCAACCTGACGAGGTCGGGCGCCATGCTGGATGTCGCCAGCCCGCTCGTCGTCCCGAGGGAATTTACGCTGATGATCCCGACCGACGATGTCCGCCACGAATGCCGCATTGTGTGGATCCAGGAAAGGCGTCTCGGCGTCTCCTTCATAACGAATCGAGAATCTTGAGGGCGCGACTGGCGCCGGTGGCAGGGAGGATCTCATGTCGCGTTTCGTCATAGCTTTGATGATTTGCCTTACGACCTCCGCCGCGATGGCGCGCGCTTCAGGCCAGGCCCAGGGCCGGCTCGTCCCTTTGTCTCCCGGCCAGTACAGCCGGCTGTCGCCGGCCATCCGCTCCGCACTGGAACTGGCGAAGCGAGCGTGCGGGGATGAAGACATCTCCGTGCGCAACGGCTTTCTGCGGTACCTGCAGGGACCGGTGGGAGAAGAATTTACAGCAGTGCACTTTGACCAGATCGGCTGCGGGAACAGAGCGGAAGTTTGTTCGTCCAGCGGATGTCTCCACCGCGTTTTCGTTTCCAGGGCGGGGTTGCAGCGGGAGGTCTGGCGGGGAAACGTTTTCGAAATCGACATGTCGATCGTATCCGGCGTCCCTTCCCTCGAAGTGCATTGCGGCGGATACGACCATAGCTGCTGCAGACGATTGATCTGGAACGGAAGCCGGTTTCGTTGAAGCCCGAATGGAAGAGTGAATCGTAGAGCATGACCTCCTCGATAATTGCGCATCTCCATTTCGGAGGCGCGAACCTCAGCTTTCGCAAGAAATTCCGGCTGTTCTTCACGGTCGCCGTGGTCGTGCTGGCTCTCGGCTGCGTCAAGGTAGCCGTGCACTATTACGGCCTCGAAATCCTGGAGCTCAACAGCCTGCTGACCAGCGGCATCGGCGGCGCGATCTTCATCATCGGATTTCTGCTTTCCAGCGTGCTCGCCGACTACAAGGAGGCCGAGCGGATCCCCGCCGACATCCGCACCTCGATCGAGGCCATCGACGGCGACCTGGAGTCGTTCGCGGCGATCAACCGGGACTTTGATCTGGCTGGATGCCGGCGGATCCTGCTGGCGACCATCGACAAGCTTCGGTCCGGTCTCGGACATGCGCGCGACCACAAGGATATTCCTCCGGTCCTCGCCGAAATCGGCAAGCTGACCCCGATCTTCGGCCGGCTCGAATCGATGGGTATGACGGCCAATTTCGTCGTCCGTCTGCGCACGACGCAAGACGTGCTGCGCAGGTCCATGTTCCGGGTCTACCAGATCCAGCGCGTGGAGTTCGTACCGTCCGTCCGCGTGCTCGTCCAGACGTTGGTCTTCTCGATCGTCACCATGATGCTGTTCCTGAAGACCGAAGGAGATCCGGCATCGGCTATCCTGTTCGGATTCATCTCTTACATGTTCATCTACGCGCTATACCTCGTCCGCCTTCTCGAACAGCCTTTTGCGAAGGGACATGGCTCCGTCGATGACGTGAGCTTCTTCCTGCTGGACGAACTCGAAGCGAACCTGCGGAACGCAACCGACCACAGCGCCAACGTACGTCCGGGTCAGAAACTGGAGGATTGAATATGCACGGTGGAGGTTCGACAGGAACAGCGGCTGCGCAGCATGCGGGAAGACTCAAATGGGCGCTTGGCCTCACGGCGACGTATATGGTGGCAGAAGTGGTCGGCGGTCTGGTCACGGGCAGCCTGGCGCTGCTGGCCGACGCCGCCCACATGATGACCGACGTCGGCGGGCTCGCCTTGGCGCTGCTCGCGATCCGTTTCGCGGCGCGCGAGGCGACCCCGCAGCGGACCTACGGCTATCTGCGGATGGAAGTGTTGTCCGCGCTCACCAACGCGGTCGTGCTGCTGTTGCTGACGGTCTACATCCTCTACGAAGCCTACCAGCGCTTCCAGGCGCCGCCGGAAATCCGCAGCGGGCCGATGCTGGTCGTCGCGGCGATCGGGCTCGTCGTCAACCTAATCAGCATGCGGCTGCTGGCCGGGGGATCGTCCGAAAGCCTGAACGTGAAGGGGGCCTATTTCGAGGTGCTGAGCGACATGCTCGGCTCGATCGGCGTCATCGTCGCGTCTTTGCTCATCATGTGGAAGGGCTGGGTTCTCGCCGACCCGATCATCGGCGCCGGCATCGGGCTGTTCATCGTGCCGAGGACGTGGACGCTGCTGAAGCAGGTCACGCACATCCTCATGGAGGGTACGCCGGCGAACGTCGACCTGGGAATACTGGAACGGAAGCTCATGGAGATCCCCGGCGTGACCGCCGTCCACGATCTTCACGTGTGGACCGTCACTTCGGGCTTTGACGCCATGAGCGGCCATCTCGTCGTCGCCGACCTGTCGCGCGGACGCGAGGCGCTGCGGGAAGCACGCCGCGTTTTGAAGGACAATTTCGGCATCGATCACGTTACCATTCAAATCGAGAACGAAGCCATTAGAGCCGAGGAGGCCGTGCTGCATGTCTGACGCGGGAAATCGGAGCGGGGGCACTGATGATGGTGGAGGGAACGTCGCGTCCGTGACCACCGGGACGCTGCCGACGATGGTCATCACCATGATTATGGTGGTGCCGGCCGTTCACGTGCTCCCAAGACACGGCAAGGCGTTCCGGCAGCGTAACGGAATCCAGAAGTTTTCTGAACCCAGGGTGACGCGACAGTGCAGATCAGCAGGCAACGCCTGCTCGCTCGCTCCGGATGACGTGGTCTAGATGGACAAGGATGAGAAAGCGGAACGAAACGCGCGCGCTACCCAGCTGTCAGCGTCGATGGGATTCAAGCTTGCGGCGGGTCCTGATAGGGGTACAGTGGCGCGTCCGGCATGCGCGCGCGACGGCGATTGGCACAGCGAACCGAGCGGCTGGTCTTTCGGGTGCGATGATTGCGGGCTACGCGCAACTGGGCGCCTTTCCTTCCGGTCGGCCAATTGATCGGGCGTCATGCGGTGTTTGAGCACAAGGTGGCTACGTGGCGTGAAGGATGAAGCAATGAGAACTCGGGGCGCAATGCTGCTCGTCTTCGCCGGCATTCGCCGCGGCGCGGCGCTGGTGTGCGGTCTCCGGTACGCCGCAGCCTGCGCGGCCTTGTGCGTCTCGATCCTGTTCGTCTTCGCAGCGCCTTCGGCAGCGCAGACCGCTCGGGAGCTAGTCCACGAAGGGTTTGCTGCAAAGGAGAGGCGGCAATATTCGTATGCCATTCAGTTGTTCGACGAGGCTCTCCGGCGCGGAGAGTTCGCACCGGACCAGCGAGGATTTCTGCTCTATAGCCGCGGCGTCTCTTACGAAGCGCTCGGTTTACGCGACCGTGCGCTTGGCGATCTCGATGCGGCGATCGCACTCCTCCCGCAGTTTCCGAACTCTTACATCTACAGGGCGCTCATCTGGACGGATCGCCGCGAATTCGACCGGGCGCGCGACGACCTGATGCAGGCGCTTCGGCTCAACCCCAACAACGCGCAGATCTACAATAATCTCGGTTCGGTTTACGAACGTAAGGGCGAACTGGACTTGGCCATAGAGAATTACGCGACCGCGATACGTCTCGATCCGGCGTATGCGGAGGCCTTCTACAATCGCGCCCACGCCTTCATCGCAAAGCAGGACTACCAGGCCGCCGTGGCCGACTATGATCGCGCGATTGCCTTGCGGAAGGATTTTGCCGATGCCTACAGCAATCGCGCCGGCGTCTACCTTATGCAAGGCGACGCGGAAAAGGCCATCGCGGATTTCGACGAGGCCATACGGCTGCGAGAAAGCGACCCCATCTTTTGGACCAACAGGGCAAACGCCTATTTCGCGCTTGGCCGATACAACGAAGCGATCGGCGATTTCGATCGTGCCCAAAAGATCGATCCGGGCAATGCCGCCGTCTATTTGGGACGAGGTCGCGTCCGCGTATACGCGGACGCGATTGCGGCGGCGGTCGATGACCTTCAGACCGCCGTTCGCCTCAGACCATCGAGCCCGAATCCCGCGATCTGGCTGCACATAGCGCGTGTTCACCAGGGATATGCCGATCGCCAGGAACTCGAGGCGAACACAGCCAGGGTGACGCGCGACCAGTGGCCAAGCGCGGTCCTAGATCTCTATCTTGGAAACGTGGACACCGTTCGGGTACGTCAGCTTGCCGAAGAAGGCAACGCACTTCAAGCCGCCAGACGCCTATGCGAAGCGGATTTCTACATCGGGGAGTTCCTCACGCACAACGGAAAAACGCCGGATGGCCGCCAAATCCTGCAAACGGTGATGGCGAAGTGTCGCTCCGCCGATGTCGTATTCAGCGCCGCGAATGCCGAGTTGAGCGAGTTGACCCAAAGGAAATAGCCGTCAATCATGGCTAGAACTGCGCGCGCAGGCGGGCGCCGAAAACCGAGACCGGGCCGCGGTCCCGATTGTAAGCAGGATTCGTGATCAACTGATAGTTCAAAGTCGCGCGCCAAACCGATATCGGAAAGCTGTAATAGCTTTCGAGAATCTTCTCCGGACCCGCGTTAGGCAGCCGGCCGTCGCCGACCAGAATGCCGAGCCCCCCGGCATCGAGATAGGCCCGCCGCGCACTTGAAATGCCGTTGATGACACCTGCCAAACCGAAAGCGTCGTTCGGTCTATTCCACGATGCACCCGAGAGCGAGAGCCCGGCCGCCGCCGTCCTGTCGATGTCCGTGAACTCATAAGACTCTACGGAGCCGTCCGCGACGCCCGCGCGTGCAAAGATACCGAGATCGCGGGTCACCTCCTGTTCAAGATTGACGCTGACGCCCGCGCGACTGCGATACGACCGGACGGACGCCGTGTCGGCAGGCCCGCCGGTCGCCTGGGCCAGCGCCACGGCGTCGTCGAAGCGTCCCATGCGCCCCCGCGACAGAAAGCCGGTCACCGCGATCTTGCCGGGCTTGCCCCAGATTTCGTGCCGATGTTCGATTTCCCCAACCCACTGGAATTGCGCGAAGCGCGGATCGAGTTCCGAGCTGTTGGGCACCCTGGACAGATCGAAGAGGCCTCCGCGTATGGTCCAGGAGCCCTGGTACCATTCGATCGCGGCGCCATAGGTGTAGCCCCACGCGTCCGCCCCATAGTCGAAGGTACCGGTGTCGACCTGCGACCAGTTCATGAAGTCCTTGCGCGGGTCGTGCGCGTATTTGTTGGTGTCGAAGACGTCGGTTACGGCGAACTTGCCGACCGTCAGGACGATCCGATCGTTCGTCTGGGTCCCGGCGAACTGATTGATGTCACCGTCGACTTTCTTGGTTTCGCCACCGAGGTCGAAGGTCTGGCGGAAGAAGGCCCGCGGAATCCGAGCGTAGGGACTGGCAGAGCCGACCTTGTAGGCTTCGCCGCTTGGAAATCCCGCGACGCCGAGCGTCGAACTCAAACCGAACCCCTGGTCGATCTCCGGATTGATCCAGAATTCGCCGCCCTTCCAAGGCCGGATGCCGGCATAGAAGGTGACGTCCCAAGTCTCGCGGGTCTGGTTGGGGATAAGGCTGTTCGTGCCGCGATACGGTGCGCGAAACGGCGCTGCATACTGCTGAAGATAGGTGGTCTGCGCCCGGAGACTGAACCAGTCGGTCTCCAGCGGCTTCAGGCCCTCGGTGAGCACGTGCCGGTCATCCCGGCCAAACCGGTAGTTAAAGCCCAGGCGTGCCGTGTGGACCGCCCAATCCGACGAGACGCGCTGCGCGCCTCCCGAAAACGTCACGCCTTGCGGTCCGAACCCCGTCCCGAGATATTCGAACCTTGCCGACCAATTCGGCGACAATCCGAACTCCGCCCCCGCGCCCCACGCGAGGCCGAGTCTGGTGAGATCGTGCGTTTCTCCATCGACGCCGGCGAGCGGTGCGAGCGTCGACCGGTCGTAGGTCCACGCCAGGCCGCCCGTGGCATAGAACAACCAGGCACCCGGCGCGTAGCCAAGGCGTGCGCGTACCGATCCGGAAGCCTGAACCGCTTCCTTGAACGTTGAGGGGGCCTGCACGGCGGCGAGGGCAGCGGAGCCCGCGATCGTGTTCGGAAAGGACACGTCGGCCTCGACGCCAAGAACTACACGCAACGGCAACATGTAATTGTATCCGGCGCTCAGTCCGATGGCGTAGCTTCCCGTTCCCTTGAAAGGATCAAAGGCTTCGAACAGGCCGAACGACCCAGGCGTTCCCGGGCCGCTTGAAGAGAACTGGGAGCTTCCGGCGGAATAGCTGAAATGAGCGCCGATGAATGGGCCGGTCCAATCGAATGCGTCCGCGAGGCGGGGTCGGCCTGCATCTGCCGCAACGCCCTCACAGATGCATCCCGTCGCAAGAGCAACGCCAAAAATGACCCGCTTCATCGCCCCGAACCTTCAGAATGCGCCGGGCCGATACGTCCGAAATCGGTGCCGGCAGCGTTGAGGTTGGAATCGCGGCCGCGGACCCGGTGGGCAGGGCGGGCAGTGAGGGCCATGCGAGCCATGAGGCTCATGCGGGAAACAAAATAGGCGGGAAAATCGCCGAAGTGAAAATTGTCATGGTCTCCGTCTTGGTTTGCCCAAGTCCGCCTGAACTGGCGCATTCCTGCCGTCCTTCAGTTGCAAGTGCGAATTATTTGCATATAGTTCCATTGATAAAAGGCATTTGCAATATGCAATGTGGCGATGCCCTCCAGGCCGTCTCTTCGTCGCGTCTGGGCGAGATCTAGTGTTCCATTCAGCTTGAGCCGTTCCAAGACGTACGTCGCGCGCCTAAGAGCCACCGAGACATAGTCTTGGCTTGGCTCCTTTAGGCTAGGGCGCCGGGAGCCTGACTGGTTTGCTATAGTGTCGAGGGCTCTGCGCAGCGGCGAGGGCGGCCGAGCCCTTGATCGCTTTCAAGGGCGCTGAGCGGCCGAAGACTGGCTCTTTTGATCGCGGATGCTGATCGTCTCGTTCCTCGTGGGCACGAGCGGCGCTCTTGTCGGGATACCTGCTCGATCATCTTTGTGTTTAAAATCTCAGCTTTGAAAATTATATAGCAATTTCAATTATATAAGAGTTCGCAGTTTTATTCTGAATGGCGCGCCATCTATCTTCTTCACATGTCGTCGATTTTCAGAATGGCCTAAAATGTCCCCAGACTAAGACTTGCGTTTAGTCTGGGGAAATTTTTCGCCGGCGTGCTACCCTTTTGTTCCGGATTGGAAGCGCGACCGCCTCCAATCCGCCTTTACCTGCACGGGGAGCCCAAACCGGGGCGACGTCAGGCCGTCAAGGCCGAAGCCGCGAAGCGGGGGCGCGACAGCGCCAGCCTTTACGGACTGACGCCGGTCCGGTTCGCTGCCACCAGCAGCAAGCGACCGCCGACCTCATCTGACCGCATCGAACTCGCGCTTCGGTCGCCATGCGACGGGATCGGCGATCCAGCGGTTGATGTCGGACTCATGCCAGCCGCTCCCGTTGACGCTGATCTTGATCTGCGGCGGGAACGTGCCCTCGGCGATCTTGCGGTAGATGGTGGACCGGGACAGCCCGGTCCGGGAAAGGACAGTTTTCAGACGGATGATACGGTCAGGTTCGCGCATGGCCCCGCGGCCTCCTGCTGGCTGTTTCTGACGACTGCTGGGACCAGACAGGGCAGGCATTCAAAGACACGCAAGAGGATTTCACACGTCACCGCACCGTGGCGTAGAGCCGGCAGAAAATAGGATGGATTAAATTCCGAGGCCTCGGCCTCTGCCGATGTCGAGGCCGTGAGTGAACGCCAATTCCTGTCCGAGCCGGCGACTTGATTCGAACGATATGCCGAGCTCCCGCCTGCGGTTGGCGAGTAGGGATTCAAGCTGCGGATCGCGTTCGAGGCTTTTCGCCATGTCGCCCATAGCCGCGCGCGTGGCCTTGTAGCCGCATATGTCGCCCGCCTGATACTGGCGTTGCCTGGTGTGGTCGAGCTTCTGCCAGTGCTCCACAAAGCGGTCGGCGCGGCGTTTCGGATGGATGCGCAGCTCGGTTTCGAGCTGGAGAGCGCGAACAGCACGGTTGACCTGGCCGCCAGCCGCTTCGCGGGCGAGTTCTGGGTTCTTCTTGTAGGCGGCTTCGGCGTCGTGCGAGCCATCGGGGCGCACCTCTTCGAAGACCTTGCGGGCCTGTTGCAATTCCTTCACCTGCGCCGGGCTGGCCTTGCCGCCCCGCTCCTGCACATCGAAGATCGCATCGACGGCTCGGGCATGGCGGACGAGCGCCCTGGTGCGGGCCTTGCGCAGCGCCGCTGCCGGGTCTTCCACCGCCTTCCTTTCCGGCGCATCGGGTTTGCGCTGCGTGGCCTCCGCATCGCCCCGTTCCCGCCTCTGCCCGCTATCCGCCGACCGGCGTAGGCCGTCGAACATCTCGCGGACCTTCTCCGGCACGACCTTGCGCACGATCTCGGCAACGCGGGCACGGAAGGTGATTCCGCGCCGTTCGGCGTAGTTTTGGGCCGGATCGGCGCGCTCGTGGTCCGACGCCATGTCCTTGGACCGATCACGCGACAGGGTACGGACCAACCTGTCCCGACTGGCGAAGTCGTCGCGGCCATAATGCAGGTCCATGCCATCGCGGTGCCGCGACAGGGCGACATAGCTGCCATGGGCGTCCAGACCCGGCGTCGCCAGCACATGAGCGCGGTCCACCGTCATGCCCTGTGCCTTGTGGATGGTCGCGGCATAACCATGATCGATCCGGTTGTAGTCCTTGATGTCGAACATGACGTTGCGCCCGTCGTCGGTGCGCACGGACATGGACTGTGTGCTGACTTTCTCGACGGTCCCGAGCGTGCCGTTCTTCACGCCAAGGCTGCGTTCGTTTCGCAGGAACATGACGCGGTCCCCGCTCGCAAAACTGCGCTCGCCGCGCTCGACCGTCAGGCGCACGTCATCGGCCAGATCGCCGGTAGCCCGCATCCTCTCGCGCGCGGCCTCATTGAGGGCGCGTACCTCGTCGTTGGTATGGGTGAGAATGATTCGGCTCCGGTCCGGCGTCGCATGCCGGTCGCGGTCCCAGCGCTCGATCAGATCGCCGCGCGCCTGCTCGCGGGTTTCGGCCTCATGCACGCTGCCACGGGAACGATAGGCTTCCACCGCAATGCCGGTCCTGCCGGCCGCCAGATCGCGCGTGGCGTCGCGTTGCCAGGCCTCCCGCTGGCGGCGCACCTCGCCGATTTCTGCGCCGCCATGACGCTCATGGATCGACCGGAAGGCCGCGCCTGCTTCGATGGACTGCAACTGCTTGGGGTCGCCGACCAGCACCACTTTTGCGCCAGCTTCGGCAGCATGGGATAGCACGCGCTCCAACTGCCGCGTGCCGACCATGCCCGCCTCGTCGATCACCAGAACATCGCGCGCGGTGAGTAGGTCGCGGCCCTGTCCCCAGCCATGCTCTAGGCTGGCGATGGTGCGTGACGCGATGCCCGATCCGCTTTCGAGATTCTCCGCGGCGATGCCGGACAGCGCCACGCCCCGCACCTCATAGCCCG
>DAIMKE010000090.1:0-11534 GCA_036721875.1 Bradyrhizobium sp.
AGGCTGCGCAATGTCGTGAACTCGAAAAGGCGAACCAGGGACATCTTGATTCCCAGCTCCGCGCGTATCTTCTCGACGACCTGGACCATTATCAGCGAATTGGCGCCGAGATCGAAGAAGTTGTCGTCGACGCCGATCTCGTTCAGTCCCAGCAATGCCTGGAAAATGCCTGCAAGCTTGCGCTCCACCTCGGTGGCAGGCGCTTCGAACGGTGTGGCGGTCTCTTGGCGCGCCGCGTCTGGCGAGGGCAATGCCTGCCGATCGAGCTTGCCGTTGGGGGTGAGCGGCAGCGCCTCCAGCGGCACGAAGGCCGAGGGCACCATGTATTCCGGCAGCGTGTCGCGCAAATATTGGCGCAACGCGGGCACGAGATTGGCGCCTGAGGCGGCGCGGAACGCGGGGCGGTTTGCGTATGCGGACAAGTCAGCAGCGCCAAGCTCCTGGCTGGACGCGCTTCCCCCTGTAACTGCCGCCGGCGCCACGGCGGCATCCGCCACGTGTCGGCGCCTGAAGACTGCATCGAAATATCCCGGTCCTGCGACCGACCATTCGATGGAAACCTCATAGTTTGCGTCAAGTGCTCGCACGTCTTCGGGATCAATCCCCGAAGAGGCGCCCACAGCAATCCCACCCAGCCGGTCGGCGGGCGAGCGGGCGTGGAGTGCCCGCAGCGCGGTCAGCGACGCCGAAACCCGGGCGTTGGGGATTGCGGTAATACGCAGCGAGGTTGCGTCGGACCGAACGATCGTCTTCAGGGCCTCGAGCGTGCAAACCTCGGGAGCTTGCCTGGCGCTGGCAACCGGTGGCAATTGCGACATCCCTCCACGCTTGCGGATCACCACATCGTAGCGGAAGCGGGTCATCTCGCTCGGCTGGCGGCCGGGCTTGAGCTCCACCTGCACATCCTCGACTTCAGGAAGCAGTTGCCGGAGTGACAGGAACAGGTTTGGATCCAATACCAGTTCGGACTCTTCGTTGAGCCGCTTTCTCAACCGCGTTTGCAGCTCATCTGCGGGAGCGTCGGGCGAGACCTTCTGCAATTCAATTTCGAAGAGAATTGCCTCCAGTAGCGCCAGACTACGCACATCACCCACAAAAATCGCACCGCCCGGGCTCAGCTTCTCGACGGCTGCCGCGAGCACGTCCAAAAGATACTCCACGCCAGGAAAATACTGGACGACCGAGTTGATAACGATCGTGTCGAAAGGCCCGCCCTCGAGGGTCGGCAGCGCATCGGCGGCCCTTTGCTCGAGAACCACGCCGGCCAGGCCTCGCCGGTCGGCCTCGGCTCTCACCCGCGCCAGAGCAGCCTCGGACAGATCGATGCCGTGATACAGCTCGCAGCCGGGCGCGATGCGGGAGAGAACCATTCCCGTTCCGAATCCAATCTCGAGCACGCGACGAGGACGCAGCCGCTGAATCCGTTGGGTCGTGCCCTCGATCCATTCGCGCATCTGGGCTTCGGGAATCGCTTCGCCGGTATAGCTGCTCCTCCAGCCTACGGTCTCGGAGGCGCCGTCATGCCGGTAAGTCTCGTCCCAGATCGTCTCCCAGTGAGCGGTTGTCGGAGCGCCGTCCTGCGCAGAGGCTACGATGTAGGCGATGAGCCGCTGTGTGCCGGAGGCATCGGGTCCGGCCACGACCGCGCTCTGGCGTACCGAGGGATGTCGATCCAACACAGCCTCGATCTCGCCCGGTTCAATACGATGACCGCGGATCTTCACCTGATGGTCGAGACGTCCGAGATACGCAAGCGTGCCATCGGGTAGCCACTGCCCGAGATCCCCGGTCCGGTAGAGGCGCGCTCCAGCACCGCCGAAGGGGTCGGGGACAAAGCGTTCCTGGGTCAGCTCGGTTCGTTCCAGATAGCCTCGCGCGACGCCGGCGCCACCAATCAGGATTTCACCGGGCACGCCGACGGGCACCGGTCGCAATGATTGATCGACGACATAGACCGTGGTGTTTGCGACCGGCTTTCCGATCGTGATCGGATCGTCTGCGCCACCGACCGAACTGGTGGTCGACCAGATGCAGGTCTCGGTGGGGCCGTACATGTTGTGGATCTCGCCGCGGTAGCTTGTGCGCAATCGCTCCAGCAGCGTCCGCGGCAGCGGCTCGCCGCCGAGGAGCAGCATGCGCAATGAGCCCAGCGCGTCGAGCGAGGCCTCGTCCGCAACCAGCATGCTTGCCAGCGACGGCGTGGCCTGGAGGTGCGTCACGCCGTGGGCGCGAATCTGCGAGGCGATATCCAGTACCGGCTCGTTCGAGATCGCGGTGACGGACGGGTTGGACATGCGACGCAACTCGTCCAGATAGGGCAGGCTCGCCAGCACGTCGTCGGCCGCGACGCCGAAGTCGATCAGGCAAGCGATCTCGTCGACGCCAAACTGCTTCAGCTTCTCGATCGTCGCCACGCACGAGGCCGGAGATCCGAACAGGCCAGCGGTCTTGAAGTAGCGCTGGAAAGCGTGCTCCATGATGACGTCGAACTCTTCGGGCTCGAGATCGGCGAGGTTCATGTGCGGCGCGGCCTTCTCTTTTCGATCGTCGCCCTTGGCGAAGGGAGTCAACTCCCATCGCATCTTGGAAATGAGGTCGGTCGAGGTCTTCAGGTATTCCAGGAACGGCGCCCGCACCTTGCTGCGCACCTTCTCCTCGTCGGGGCCCAGGAAAGTGTGGAGCATGAGGCTGACGGTGCCTGACCCGTCGTGGCCGGCGTCGGTCCAGGCTTTGCGATAGACGGCGATATTCTCGACCAACTGCTCGGTCTTCATCACCAGCAGGTTTGTCAGCACGTTGGCGCCGAGCCGTCCGGCGAGCGCGAAAGTGTTCGGGTCGGAGCTAGCGGTCACCCACAGCTTGGGTTCGCGCTGCACCGGCGGCGGATAAGTATTCACTTCGACCGGCTGACCGTCGCCGCCAACCACCTTGATCGATTCGCCGCGCCAGAGTGCCTTTACGGTTTCAATGCCGCTGGCCATCAATTCGCGGCGGTTCTTGTAGTTGTCCGGCTGCAGCGCAAAATCGCGGGCGTGCCATCCGGACGCGAAGCTCAGTCCGACGCGTCCGTTGGACAGATTGTCCACGACCGACCATTCCTCTGCGACTCGAATCGGATTGTGCAGCGGCAGTACCACGCTGCCGGCCCTGATACCGATGCGGTTGGTAACGGCGGCAACGGCAGCGCCGGTCAGCGCCGGGTTCGGGTACAGGCCGCCGAACGGATGGAAGTGCCGCTCGGGCGTCCACACCGCCGAGAAACCGTGTTCGTCGGCATATTTCGCGCCTTCGAGTAACAGGCGGTACTTGCCGCCGGACGACTCCGCTGCATCGGCGGCAAAGTAGAACAGGCTGAAATCGATCGGCTTCGCGTCCAATCCCGTCTTCGTCGCCGAGCGCGCCAGCCGTTCGGGCTCGTGCTGGATGACCACGGTGAACCCGCGCGCCAGACTCCAGAACAGCTCCAAGACCGAGATGTCGAAGGAGATGCTGGTAGTTGCGAGCCAGACGCCGGGCCTCGTTCCCAACACCTCATCCATCGCAGTAAAGAAGTTGGCGGCGTTACGGTGCTCGATCATCACCCCCTTGGGGCGGCCGGTGGAGCCCGACGTGAAGATGACATAGGCGAGATTGTCGCCGGTCATGGCTACCGGCGGCCGCGCCGCCTCGCCCGCTTCCGCGTCGACGCACACCGCATAGCTGTGCGGCGGCAGCGAGCCGGCGAGGTTCGTGGTCGTCACCACCAGGCGGGCTCGCGTGTCCTCCAGCATGATGGCGATGCGCTCGCCGGGATAGGCGGGATCCATCGGCACATAGGCGGCGCCGGCCTTGAGGATGCCGAGCAGACCGACCAGCATCTCGATCGACCGATCGACGTAAATGCCGACCATCTGGTCAGGCTTCGCGCCGCCTGCGATCAGCGTATGGGCGAGATGGTTGGCGCGCTGGTCCAGTTCGCGGTAGGTAAGCGAGCGCGCGCCGTCGACAAGCGCAACCGCATCGGGGGTGCGATCGACCTGTGCCTCAAACGCCTCGTGCATGCAGTGCGGCCCGGGCAGCGGCTTTGCCGTATCGTTCCAGATTTGGAGCGTAGATCGAGCGTCCTCCGAAGGCAGCCGTGGCAAATCGCCGAGCCTGGTCTCAGGATGGTCTGCGATCGCGATAAGGATCCCCTGCAGCAGGTCGGCGATCCGGCCGACGGCGGCCGGCGCGAAACGGCTAATGTCGTAGGACAGCTTGAAGGTCAGTTGAGGACCATCATAAGCCGTCACGTTGAACGAAAAATTGGTCTGGTCGTGGAGCATGAACTCGCGACGCTGCCATTCCGGACCGAACGATTTCAGGCGTGCATCGTTAGTCTGAGAATTGAAGACGATAATGGAGTCAAATAGAGACTGACCGCGACTGACCTCGCTGGTGCGAAGGATATCAACGAGCGGGGTGTGTTCGAACCGGCGTAGCTCGAGCTGTTGCTCGCGCAACTGGCGGCAGAGTTGGAGCACGGGCAGTTCGGAGGGGAGTTTCACCCGCATCGGCACCGTATTGATGAACAGCCCGAGAACCCGATCGGCACCTTCGATCGACGACCGGCGGCAGGCCCGTGTCAGGCCATAGACGACGTCGTCCTGGGCAGAGAACGCCGACAGGACGAGCGCCCAGGCGGCTTCGACAAGAACGGACGTTCGCAGTGATTTCCGCTCACAGAGCGCATGCAGCCTGTCCGTGTCGGCTGGCGAGAGTGCAAGTGACAGAGTGGCGTGCCCTGCAGCGGGTTGTGCTTGCGAGGTCGCGATTCGTAGCGTTTCGAGATTGGTCGGCGTCCGGAAACCCGCCAGACAATTGCGCCAGTAGGCCTCGGCCGCTGCAGCGTTGCTCGTCAAATGCTCTTGCAGCCAGGCGATATGCTCCCGGTAGGCCGGGCGCGCTTCGAAGGATGGCGGTTCGCCGCGCGCTATCGCAGCGTAGACGTTGAACACCTCCTTCACCACGGATGCGTAACAGGAATCGAGAATCGCGTGCGAATAGGTGAAGACGATCTGTCGGCGATCGCCGCCGAGGTGTAGCACTGTCACACGCCACAGCGGTGCAACATCTAGAGCGAAAGCGCGCGATCGGTCTTCGGCTAGGAAACGGCTCAGTGCCTGAGTCTGCGCCTCCGGCGTCATCTCCGACAGGTCGCGCGTCTCGAACGAGATCGCGACGTCGTGCAGTACCTCCTGGAGCGGAGCTTTCAGCCCTTCCCAACGGAATCGAGTGCGCAGGATCGGGTGTTGTTTTGCAACCCTGGACCATGCATCTGCGAGACGGTTGGTGTCGATCGGCTCATTGAGCCGTATTTCGAGCTGTTCGAGGTCCACGCCCCGGGTCCGAGCCTCGAGGTGATGAAACAACATGCCTTGCTGAAGCGGCGACAGGGGGTAAGTGTCTTGATTCATGCTACTCTCGATGGTCACCACGAGCGGTCGCTCGGATCGGGAAGCGCAGTCGATGCGGCCCGTCGGTTACCGTTATAATACCGGGCAAATTCATACTATAAATCGGGTTCAATATGGCTAATATAGCAACATAACTCGGGAAGCGAGGCTCAAGTTCGCGGTCTGCAATCAGGCTTGGCCAGAAGCGTCACCTGCTAGTTAACCTTACTGCTGTTGTGTCGCGGTCAATCAAAGGTTTGTTATCGCGTCCGATAATGGGAGGTGACAGATGCATAGCGATTGCGCGCGGGATGATTCGCGGCCGCTTGGCGAACCCCATCCAACGTCGATCGACCCGGAAATGTGACATCGAGCTCCGGGCACAACGAGTCCATTAACCCACCTTCACATTTCAGCTTGAATCATCCGGTGCTTACGGCTGATTTGCAGCCCTCGGAGCGTGCCTAGTGCAGGATTTAGCAATGCAGAACGGAGGCACGATAAGCAGCGAAGCTTCCTCGATCGCGGTCCTTGGCATGGCGGGACGTTTCCCCGGCGCGCCCAACGTGGCGACGTTTTGGAAGAATATTCGCGAAGGTCGTGAAACTATTCGTTTCTTCTCCGAGCAGGAGTTGCTTGCCGCCGGCGAGCGGCCAGAGCTTCTGCGCGACCCGGCCTATGTCAAGGCGTGCGGCTACTTGGATGACATCGACAAATTCGATGCAGCGTTTTTTGGCATTTCCCCGCGCGATGCGGCCGTTTTCGATCCGCAGCATCGTCTGTTTCTCGAATGTGCATGGGAGGCGTTCGAGGACGCGGGCTACGTGGGCGCGAAGATCGGGGGGCCCGTTGCAGTCTTTGCTGCGTCGGGCGCGAGCGAATATTTCACCTACAATCTCGTGACCAACGAAGAGGTGCTGCGCTCGATCGGCGCGTGGCTCCTGCGTCACACCGGCAACGATCCCAGCTTTCTCGCAACTCGGGTGTCCTACGAACTGGACCTTGTCGGTCCGAGCATGAACGTGCAGACGGCTTGCTCGTCGTCGATCGTTGCGGTTCATCTCGCGTGCCAGAGCCTTCTCAACGGAGAGTGCGATGTGGCGCTCGCCGGCGCCACGACCGTCTATCCGGAGCAGCTGGGCTATCTGTACAGGCCAGGCGAGATCCTGTCTCCTGACGGTCACTGTCGCGCATTCGACGCGCAAGCCGGAGGCACCGTGATGGCTTCTGCCGTCGGTTGTGTCGTGCTGAAGCGGCTCTCGGACGCCGTGCGGGACGGCGACTGCATCCGCGCGGTGATCCGCGGCTCGGCGCTCAACAACGATGGTTCCGACAAGGTGGGCTACCTCGCGCCAAGCGTCGGCGGGCAGGCCCGAGTCATTGCCGAGGCGCTGAACCTCGCCGGGGTCGATCCCGAAGACGTGTCGTGCATCGAGGCTCACGGCACCGGCACGCTAATCGGCGATCCGATCGAGATCGCTGCTCTGGTTCAGGCTTTCGGTGACGACGTCCAGAAGCAATCATGCGCCATCGGCTCGGTCAAATCCAACATCGGTCACGCCGGCGAGGCCGCAGGCATATGCAGCCTGATAAAGACCATCTGCGCTCTTGAGCACCGCGAGCTGCCGCCTTCCCTGCACTATCAGGCGCCCAATCCGCAGGCCGATCTTTCCAACTCGCCATTCTTCGTCAATGCCAGCCTGCGGCCGTGGTCTGTCGCGCCTGGCAAGGTGCGGATCGCAGGCGTCACAAGTCTCGGCGCCGGCGGCACCAACGCGCACCTTATCCTGGAGGAGGCGCCACCCCGACCCTCGCAGACTCGCCGTGACGCAGGATCGCAACTGCTCTTGCTCTCGTCACGCAGCAGCGCGGCGCTCGACGTGGCAACGAGGAATCTGGCCAGCCATCTGCGCTCGCACCCCGAGCAGCCGCTGGATGAGGTCGCATTCACGCTGATGGCCGGGCGCGAAGCTTTTGAGGTTCGTCGTTCCTTGGTGGCGTCCGATGCGGTGTCGGCGGCGGCCATGCTTGAAGCTTCGGATCCGCAACGGGTGTTTACCGGCAAGGCGGCGCGCGAACCGATCTCCACGGTGTTCCTCTTCCCCGGCGGCGGCGCGCAATACGCCGGCATGGGTGCGGAGCTCTATCAAAAGGAGCCGGTCTACCGCGACGCGGTGGACGCTTGCCTTGCCGTGGTTCAGCCCAGACTCAACGTCGATCTGCGCAAGTTGATGTTCCCGCCGCCAGACGAGGCGGCCCGGGCGAACAAGCAACTCGAAGCTCCCTCGCTCGCGCTTCCCGCACTGTTCGCTGTCGAGTACGCCCTGGCCATGCTGCTGCAATCGTGGGGCCTTTTCCCGGCCGCGCTGATCGGGCATAGCGCCGGCGAATACGCCGCAGCTTGTCTCTCGGGCGTGTTCTCGATGCCGGATGCCATATCGCTCGTTGCGCTGCGCGGCAGGCTGTTCGAGACGCTGCCACGCGGCGCCATGCTCTCGATCGCATTGCCCGAGGATCAGGTGCGCCCGCTGCTCGGAAGCGAGCTTTCGCTTGCGGCCGTGAACGGGCCTTTACTGTGCGTTGCATCGGGACCGGTAGACACGATTGCACGGCTCGAGGCGAAACTCGCTGCGGATGAGATCGAGCATGCGCGCGTTCACATCGATGTCGCCGCCCACTCGTCGATGCTCGAGCCGATCCTTGCGGAGTTCGAGCGCTTCTGCAGACCCATCGCGTTCCAGAAGCCGAAGATTCCGTTTGTGTCCAACTTGACCGGCACCTGGATCACGGACAGCGAAGCGATGGACCCGGCCTACTGGGTCCGTCATCTCCGCAACACTGTGCGGTTCGACCAGGGCGCCCGGACGTTGCTGGCGAGCGGAAGTCGTGCGCTGCTGGAAGTGGGACCCGGCCGCACGCTTGCCAGCCTTTGCAGGCAGCAGCCCAGGAAGGCCGCTGTGGTTACGACCGCGCTCCGCCATCCCAACGAAGCTGCGTCCGACGTCGCCTTCCTGAAGGAGGCGGTAGGCCGGCTGTGGGTTGCAGGGATCGAGATCGATCCAACCCGTTTTTTTGCAGCCCATTCGCCGCGCCGCGTTTCGTTGCCCACCTATCCGTTCGAGCGACAGCGGTACTGGATCGACAAGGGCGTCCAGGCCGCGCCCTCGAAGTCGCTGACACGGCGGCCCGATCTGGGCCAGTGGTTCTCTGCACCGTCGTTCCTGCGTGCGGCGCCGTCCGAGCCGCTTGCTGCGGAGGAGCTTCGCAAGCCGTGGCTGGTCCTTACCGACAATTCACCGCTGGCCAGGGCGATTGTCGAACGCTTGCGTGCATCCGGTGCGCGGGTGGTCACGGTCGTTTCTTCAGGCCATTTTGCGGAGCGGGGCGAACTGAGCTTCGCGATCGATCCGGCCCGCGCAGCCGACTATTCCAAGCTGATGGAGGCGCTGCGCGAGCAGAACGCGGTGCCAGCGCATGTTGTGCATCTCTGGGCGCTGGCGCCGAGGCCAAGGCGGTTCTTCGGCTCTGCTGGCGACGCCGACCTTGCGGCGTGGGAACGAGGGGCGATCCGGAACTTCTACAGCCTGCTGCTGCTGTCGCAGGCGTTGGCATTCGAGGTCGACCAGGTCCGGCTGACCGCCATCGGCACGGCGATCGAAGCCCTTCCCGGCGAGCGCGAGGTGCATCCCGAGAAGGCCGCCTTGATGGGGGTCTGCCGTGTGCTGCCGCGCGAGATGCCGGGCACATCGTGCGCGGTATTGGACGTGGTCGTGCCGCGTGCAGGATCCGATGCGGAAGCGCAACTGGCTGATCGCCTGCTCGGCGAATTGTCCGGCCGCAAGCGCGACGCGCTGGTCGTCCTGCGGGAAGGCGGGCGCTGGATACAGCGCTTCGAACCGCTCAAGCTGGATCCCGCGCCCGGCGTTCGCACCTGGTTACGCCCCGGCGGCGTGTACCTGGTCACCGGCGGACTGGGCGGCATCGGCCTGGAGTTGATGCAACATCTGGCACGGCACGCGAAGGTCCGCCTGGTGTCCGTTGGCAGGTCCCCGATGCCGCAGGAATCGGCATGGGATCACTGGCTCGAGGAACATGGCGAGCACGACGAAACATCGCGGAGGATCGCGAAGGTGCGCGCGTTGCAGGCTCTCGGCGCCGAAGTGATGCTGGCTTCTGCCGACGTCACCGACCGCGAGGCCATGACCCACGTGGTAGCCGAGGTGTCGCGCCGCTTTGGCCGGATCAACGGTGTCTTCCATTGCGCCGGCGTGCTTAAGGATCAGCTGATCGCACTTCGTGCCCCTGAGCCTGAATCTGCGGTGCTTTCGGTCAAGGCCAAAGGCGCCCTGGTTCTGCAGTCGCTGTTCGTCGACGGGGACCTGGATTTCCTGGTCAATTTCTCTTCGGTCAGTTCGATCCTCGGGTTGCCGGGGCAGGTTGACTACACCGCCGCCAATGCGGTTCTCGACGCTCTGGCGAAGGCGCGCACGGCCCGCGGCAGTCGGACGCGAACCATCAGCATCAACTGGAATGCCTGGAAGGAAGTGGGCATGCTCGCGACGCTCGTCCGCGAGCGTAGTGGGGCGGCAGCGCACGGTTCGTCGGCTGCGGGCTCTCTGCTCGGCGACTGCGTGCGCGACGGCGCCGAGCAGACGCTGTTTCATTCCGTGCTGAATCCTCGAACGCATTGGCCGCTGGGCGAGCATGTCGTCAGGGGCGGGCAGGCAGTTATTCCGGGCACCGGTTTTCTGGAGCTTGCGCGCGCGGCGCTGGCCTATCGGTCCGAAGACCGGCCCATCGAAATTCGCGATCTCGTTTTCCTGCAGCCATTCGCGGTCGGGCCTGACGAAACGCGCGCGCTCAATATCAGGCTCAATCGCGAAGGCGATCACAGCCTCGTCGTCTACAGCGATTCCGAAGAGCAGCCGTTCGCGACGGCGCGTGTTGCGTATGTCGACGCGCCGGCGGGCCCGAGGCAATCGGTGCCGGCCATCCGCGCGCGCTGCCGCGAGCGCGGCGAGGTGATGAACGGCAACCTGGTCCAAAACTTCATGGATTTCGGTCCCCGCTGGGCCAACATCCAGGCGATCCATCTCGGAGAGAGCGAGGCGTTGATCGACCTCGCGCTGCCGGCCGGCTTCAGCGCCGATCTCGCAACCTACGCGCTGCACCCCGCGCTGCTCGACATGGCAACCGGTGCTGCCCAGAAGCTGATTCCGGGCTTCGCAGGCAAGGATGACTTCTACGTTCCGTTCTCCTATGGCCGGGTACTGGTGACGCGGCCGGTGCCTGCAACCTTCTCCAGTCACGTCCGCTTGCGCGCTGCGGAAGGCAAAAGTGCGATCTTCGACGTGACATTGCTCGACGAAGAAGGCAGTGAACTGGTCGCGATCGAGCGGTTCATCATGCGCCGGGTCGAGGCGTTCGCTGCCGTGCCGGCCTCGTCGAAGCCGACGCGGCCCGATGGTCCCGAGACGGCCGAGGAAGGCTTTCTGCGCGAGGGCATGACCCCTGCGGAAGGCCTCGAAGCGCTGGATCGCATCCTCGCCTGCAACGTCTCGCCGCAAGTCGCAGTCTCCACCCTTGACCTGGATCTCTGGCTGGACCGGCTGCAGCATGGCGGTCGCGGAACGCCGGCGGAGGACGCCAACTGGTCCATTGGAACGCCCGGCGTCGTGCGTCCCGGTGGCGATGCCGGCGTTAAAGCGCCCCGCGATGCCATCGAGCGGGACCTGGCGACGATCTGGAAGGAGATGCTGGGCGTTCAGCAGGTCTCGATCGACGATGACTTCTTTCAACTGGGCGGACAGTCGCTGATCGCGATGCGGCTCTTCAACCGGATTCGCAAGGAGCACGGCGTCGAACTGTCATTATCCGTGCTGTTCCAGGCGCCGACCATCGCTGCCACGGCAGCGCTGCTGCGCGAGGCCAAGGGATTGACGGCGATCGATCCATCGGCGGATGCCGTCGACGCGTCCGTGCAGGAGAATGACGGGGAACTGGCCCCGGCGGCGGGCACGTCGGCAACCGCCGAGCCTGTGGCCGGCGAACTTCCCCTCGCATCGAAGACATCATCCCCAGGCGTTTCCGCGATCCCTCGGTCGCTGGTGGAGATCACAC